>CAZIVE010000044.1:0-7134 GCA_964542435.1 uncultured Parabacteroides sp. | reverse complement strand
ACCATGTCCCAAAAAATAGCTATATTTGCTCGTTAATTCAAAAAGCAGAATAATTACTGAAGGGGCTGAAGATGGCCCATTCCAATAAAAGATTTAATTATGATTGATGAAGAAAAGAAAAATGCCTCATCCGACTATTCAGCGGAGAGTATTCAAGTGCTGGAAGGTCTTGAGGCAGTGCGCAAACGTCCTGCCATGTATATCGGCGACATCAGTGAAAAAGGGTTGCATCACCTCGTTTATGAGGTTGTGGACAACTCCATCGACGAAGCTCTTGCTGGATTTTGCGACCATATTGAAGTTGTAATTGGAGAAAACGGATCAATAGAAGTATCGGATAACGGTCGTGGTATTCCTGTGGACATCCATGAGAAAGAGGGTATTTCTGCCCTCGAGCTGGTATTGACCGTACTTCATGCCGGCGGTAAATTCGATAAAGGTTCCTACAAGGTTTCCGGTGGTCTGCACGGCGTCGGTGTATCTTGCGTGAATGCTCTTTCCAAATACATGAAAGCGGAAGTTCGACGCAACGGGAAGCTCTACATGATGGAATTCGCCTTTGGCAAACCAACTCACGGACTGGAAGTGACCGGTGAATCTCATTCTACAGGTACACGCATCACATTCCTTCCCGACGACACAATCTTCACAACGACAGAATATAAATATGAGATCCTCGCTACCCGTCTTCGCGAACTGGCCTACCTCAATGCAGGCATTACGCTGACATTGACCGACAAACGTGTCAAGAAGGCTGATGGTTCGTATCGCAGCGATGTCTTCCATTCCAAAGAGGGATTGAAAGAATTCGTCCATTACATCGATCAGTCTAAAGAGGAGCTTATTCCCGATGTCATCCACATCGTAACGGAGAAGCAGGGCGTACCTGTCGAGGTTGCCATGACCTACAACACCTCCTATAATGAAAGTGTATTCTCGTATGTAAACGATATCAACACCATCGAAGGTGGTACGCACGTTGCCGGATTCCGCGCCGGACTGACTCGTACGTTGAAGAAATATGCGGACGACTCCAAACTGCTGGAAAAGGCCAAGGTCGAGATTCTGGGCGATGACTTCCGCGAAGGACTGACCGCTGTCATTTCCATCAAAGTTGCTGAGCCGCAGTTTGAAGGACAGACCAAGACCAAGCTGGGCAACAGCGAAGTGGCCGGTGCCGTTCAGAATGCCATCAGTGAAGCTCTAGGTTATTACCTGGAGGAACATCCGAGAGAAGCAAAGATCATCGTCGATAAGGTGATCCTCGCTGCGCAAGCTCGTCAGGCTGCCCGCAAGGCTCGTGAAATGGTACAGCGCAAGTCTCCGCTGAGTGGCGGCGGACTTCCCGGCAAACTGGCCGACTGTTCATCGAAAGATCCTGCCGAATGTGAACTCTTCCTCGTCGAGGGTGATTCTGCAGGTGGTACGGCTAAACAGGGCCGCGACCGCACCTATCAGGCTATCCTTCCGTTGAGAGGTAAGATTCTGAACGTGGAGAAAGCAATGGACCATCGTGTATTTGAAAGCGAAGAAATTCAGAATATATATCGCGCTATGGGCGTGACCATCGGAACAGAAGAAGATCCCAAGGAATTGAACTTGAGTAAGGTTCGTTATCACAAGGTGATCATCATGACCGATGCCGATGTGGACGGTGCACATATCGCCACATTGATCCTTACCTTCTTCTTCCGCCGCATGCGTGCACTCATCGAACGAGGCTATGTCTATCTGGCTACGCCGCCGCTTTATCTGTGCAAGAAGAACAAGATCGAGGAATACTGCTGGACCGACCAGCAGCGTCAGGCTTTCATCGACAAATACGGTGGCGGTCTGGAGAACCAGATTCATACACAGCGTTACAAAGGTTTGGGTGAGATGAACGATCACCAGCTTTGGGACACGACCATGAATCCAGCCAACCGTACACTGAAACAGATTACTTTGGAGAGTGCCGCAGAGGCTGACCAGATATTCAGCATGCTGATGGGTGAAGATGTCGGCCCACGCCGCGAATTCATCGAGGAGAACGCGACTTATGCCAACATCGACGCATAAACCTCGCATCGGGATCTCCGCAAACCATAAGGATGACCTTTCCTGCATCGCCGACACCTACGTGAATTCGGTGGTCAAGGCCGGCGGAGCTCCCGTGCTCATTCCCGTCATCACCGACGAGGAGGCACTGACAGAAATTATAGACAGTCTCGACGGACTGATCCTGAGCGGAGGTGGCGACATCAATCCGCTCTTTCTGCATGAAGAGCCTATTCCCCAATTGCAGGATGTGGACTCGGTGCGCGACCAATACGATCTGCTGATCCTCAGACTTGCCACGGACAGGCAACTTCCCGTCATGGGCATCTGCCGCGGCCATCAACTGATCAACGTCTTCTTCGGCGGAACGATCTATCAGGACATCAACTCGCAGAAACCCGGCGTCCTCAAGCACAGCCAGTCGATGCCTCGTACACAGGCTTCGCACAGCGTGAAGATCACCGACGGGACAAAGCTTTCCAAGATATTGGACGGCGCAGAGACGCTTCAGGTGAACTCTTTCCACCATCAGGCAGTGAAGGATGTTGCACCGGAATTTGTAAGTTCGGCTGTGGCTCCCGATGGAATCAACGAAGGCATAGAACATCCCGAAAGAGATATATTTAGTGTGCAGTGGCATCCGGAAGGATTTGCTTCTGTCGATGACGAACAGGCGCTCAAGCTTTTCCGCTATGAAGTGGAGAATGCCCGCGTGTTCCGTCAGGCAAAGGAGCTGCATCACCGCATCATCACGCTCGATTCGCATACCGATACGCCCTACGTATTTCCTGATAATCTCAACATCGGCGTCAAAGCAGGAGGGAAAGTCAATCTGTCGCTCATGAGCGAAGGACGGATTGACGCCACCTACATGGCTGCCTACATTGCACAAGGCAAACGCGACGATGAATCGCTTCAGGCAGCTTACGACTACGCCATGGCTCGACTGGTTGCAGTCCGCAACCAGGAAAAGCTTTATCCCAAACGGATGGGAATCGCGACGACTGCCGACGACCTCATCCGACTGAAGAAAGAGGGAAAGAAGGCTATCCTGATGGGAATCGAAAACGGTTACGCCATCGGAAAGAATCTGAAGAATATAGAGACATTCGCCAAAATGGGTGTCACTTATATCACGCTTTGCCATAACGGCAACAACGACATCTGCGACTCAGCCGCCGACGGTCCGGAATGGAACGGACTCAGTCCGTTCGGCAAAGAGGTTGTCCACGAGATGAACCGTTTTGGCATCATGGTGGATATCTCACATACAGCTGAAAGCACCTTCTGGGATGCTATCGAGACGAGCAACGTGCCCATTGTCGCATCTCATTCCGCAGCCCGCGCACTCTGCGATCATCCACGCAATCTTACGGACGAACAGCTGAAGGCATTGGCTCAGAAAAACGGGGTAGTTCAACTCTGCCTATACAAAGGATTCATCAATTCCGATGCCGAAAAGGCTTCCCTCAGCGACGCCATCCGACACATCTGTCACATTGCCGAATTAATCGGTACCGATTATATCGGCATCGGTTCGGACTTCGACGGTGACGGTGAACTGATTGGCTGCCGCGCAAGCAACGAACTGATTAATATAACGACCTCTCTCCTCAAAGAGGGATTCTCGGAAGCAGATATACGTAAAATATGGGGCGGCAACTGGATGCGCGTGATGAACGACGTCCAATCCGCAGCCAACAAATAACAGACGACATGAAAAAGATCTGGCTCATTTCCATTGTGTACTTCCTGATCCAAGGAGCTTGTGCACAGAATCCCGGCAGCTACAATGCCAATCTGAAGAACCTGAATGATGCCACCGATTCAACCGAATTCAACTTCCGCCACGAAGCTGCTCCGCTCATCGGTTTGACATGTAATCAGAAAGACAACGCAGCACAGTTGGGTGGCGCTTACATCATCTCCGTTCTCGAAGCAGGAGGCGCTCCGGTCATTATTCCGGCCGTTACCAATGCTCAGACTTTGCGTGACATTCTCTCTCGTCTCGACGGGATTATCCTCACGGGCGGCGAAGATGTCAATCCGCTTTGGTATAACGAGCAACCGCGCCAGCAGTTGGGCACAGTCGATCCGGTACGTGACATGAACGAAATGAAGATCATCCGCATCGCTACGGAACGTAACATCCCGATCCTCGGCATTTGCCGTGGCTTGCAGATTCTGAACGTGGCGCTCGGAGGAACGCTTTATCAGGATATTCCTTCACAGAAGCCAAATGCGATCAAGCATGTACAGAGTCTTCCGGGACCGCAGGGTTCTCATTCGGTCACCATTGCGAAGGGTTCTGTTTTGGAATCGATACTGGGAAAAGATTCTCTTGTCGTCAATTCATTTCATCATCTGGCTATCAAATCCATCGCTCCCGGAATGCGGATCGTGGCTTATGCTTCCGACAGTATTCCCGAGGCTTTCGAAGGCTGGCCCAATCGTCCGGTCATGGGCGTGCAATGGCATCCCGAACAGATGACCATCGGCGGCGACAGCACAATGCTGAAGCTCTTCCGCTTCCTCGTAGGCAAAGCCCGAATTTATCATGAGGCTCGCGAACTGCACAAACGCATTCTCTCCATCGATACCCATACGGATGCTCCGCTCTGGTTCAGAAAACCAGGATTCGACATCTCGAAGCGCGAAAAGAATATGGTAAACGTTCCGAAGATGGAAGAGGGCTGTCTTGACGGACAGTTTCTGGCTGCCTTCATCGGACAGAAAGCACGCGACGAGGCCTCTCTGCTGAAAGCCGTTGCCGACGTTACGGGACTGATCCAAGGCATTCACAAGCAGGTGGAACAGAACAGCGACATCTGTGGCATTGCCATCACGGAAGCTGACTTCAAGAAACTCAAATCCGAAGGCAAACGGGCCTTCTTCATCGGCATCGAGAATGGCTACGGCATCGGGAAAGATCTCGCCAACATTGCCAAGTTCAAGGCGATGGGCGTGAATTATATCACACTCTGCCATTCCTATGACAACGACATCTGCGATTCGTCCACTCATACGAAGAACGAATGGAAAGGACTCAGTCCGTTTGGCGAACAGGTGGTGAAGGAGATGAACCGACTCGGTATTCTCGTTGATCTGTCGCATGCCAACGAAAGCACCTTCTGGGATGTAATGAAGCTCTCGACGGTTCCCGTCATCTGCTCACATTCTTCCGCACGTGCCGTCTGCGATCACGACCGCAATCTTACCGACGAACAGCTGAAGGCTCTGGCCAAGAACGGCGGTGTCGTTCAGGTTTGCTTCCTCGACAGATATATCAATAAAGATTATAAGAACGCTTCCGTGATGGATGTCATAGACCATATTGACCATATCGTGAAGGTTGCCGGCATCGATCACGTGGGAATCGGCACGGACTTTGACGGCGGCGGCGGTGTCATCGGCTGCGAAGGCGACAACGATCTGATCCAGATAACGTGCAAACTGCTCGAACGGGGCTACAGCGAACAGGATATCGCCAAGATTTGGGGCGGGAACTTCCTGCGCGTGCTCAGTCAGGTTCAGGCAGCTGCAGCTAAGTAATATATATCTAACAGAAATATGAAAATGAAATCCAACATGTTTTATGCTACAATGATACTCGCACTCACGCTGGCATCGTGCGGACAGAAAAGCAACAGCACGGAAACCGCCGCTGACGACAAACCGGCAGTGCAGTTCAATGCGCCGCAGTTCAATGCCGACAGTGCCTACTATTTCACCGATGCACAGGTAAAATTCGGACCGCGCGTTCCCAACACGAAGGCACATGACAACTGTGCGAAATATCTGGAGGAACAGCTCAGCCGTTTCGGTGCCAAGCTCTACATGCAGGACTGCATACTCAAAGCCTACGATGGCACAAAACTCAAGAGTGTCAACATCATCGGGTCGTATAATCCGGACAGCAAAGATCGTGTTCTGCTGTGCGCACATTGGGACAGCCGTCCTTTTGCCGATCACGATCCGGATACGACCAACTATCACAAGCCGATCCTCGCTGCCGATGACGGAGCCAGCGGTGTAGCCGTCCTGCTCGAGATTGCGCGACAGATCAGCATCAAGGCACCTACGATAGGAGTCGATATCATCTTCTTCGACTCTGAAGACTACGGCGTCCCGGACTTCGAGACCAAAAGCTACTCAGGTGATTCCTGGTGCCTCGGCACACAGTTCTGGGCAAAACATCCGCACGTACCGAACTACACAGCGAAATACGGCATTCTGCTCGACATGGTCGGCGCACGCAACGCCACGTTCTACCGCGAAGAGATGTCCGTTCAGAAAGCCGCTCCTATCGTTGAGACCGTCTGGTCGAAAGCTCAGGATCTGGGTTACAACAGCTACTTCGTGAACACCGCCGGCGGTGCCATCACAGACGATCATCTCTACGTCATGAGCGGTCGCAAGATTCCCTGCATCGATATCATCAACTTGGATCCGAGTTCACAAACCGGCTTTGCCGCTCACTGGCATACGGTCAGTGATGACATGGGAAACATCGACCGTGCTACGCTAAAAGCCGTCGGACAAACCGTAATGGAAGTGATTTACAGTGAAAAATAAAGATTTAAACAAGACATAGAATGGCAAAATCAATCAACGAACTTCAGGACGAAGTGATCGAGGACTTCTCGATCAGCGACGACTGGATGGATAAATATGCACTTCTCATCGACCTGGGCAACTCGCTCGAGCCGCTGGATGAGAAATACAAGACACAGAGCAACCTCATCGAAGGTTGCCAAAGCCGCGTCTGGCTGCAATGCAACTATGTGGACGGTCGGCTGCATTTCCTGGGTGAAAGTGATGCTGTGATCGTGAAGGGTATCGTCTCGCTGCTCATCCGCGTTCTCTCTGACCACACGCCGCAGGAGATCCTCGACGCCGACCTTTACTTCATCGAAAAGATAGGTTTGAAAGAACATCTCTCTCCTACCCGCTCCAACGGCCTTGTCGCCATGGTCAAGCAGATGCGCCTATACGCGCTCGCCTTCCGTGCCAAAGAAAAGGAAAACGAAGAAAAGTAATCCTTACCTAATAACAGAAACGCCTCCCAAACACGATTTGCAGAGGCGTTTTTTATGC
>CAZIVE010000043.1:16719-21469 GCA_964542435.1 uncultured Parabacteroides sp. | reverse complement strand
TGGAGACCATCGGCATGGCCGGTGCTGAAGCATTACGATGCGGCTCATCTGTTTCAGATTGCATTGCCGATAGGAGGCATTGGCACGGGAACCGTCTCTTTGAGCGGGCGTGGCGAGTTGTGCGACTGGGAGATCATGAACATCCCCGGAAAGCATTACAGCACGGTGACGCCGGGCGTCAATGCCCCTTTTTTCGCGATCCATGTACAGTCGGCCGGAGCTGCGCCCACGACGACGCTGCTGGCCGGTCCGTTATATCCGCAGGAATATGACCACTACGAAGGACGTCCTGTCAATCAGCATGGCTTTCCGCGTTTCTCCACGGCGACGTTCGACGCCGCCTATCCTTTCGGCCAGGTACATCTTTCCGACAGCGGATTGCCGGTGAAGGTAACGGTCAAAGGCTTCAACCCGATGATTCCGGGCGATGCTGAGGCCAGCGGTCTGCCGGTAGCCGTTCTTTCGTATGAGGTGACCAACGAGACGCCGCAGCCGATGGAGGTTTCAGTCTGCGGATCGCTGCGCAACTTCATCGGGAAAGACGGGAGCAAATATCGCATCGATTGGAAAGGCGACTACATTCCGCTTGGAGCGCGTAAGAATCAGAACCGTTTTCGCGAAGCTCCGTCGTTCAGCGGTCTCTATTTTTATTCCGACAGCGTGGACCGCAACGATCCGGCTTGGGGCACGATGGCACTGGTGACGGAAGCGGCTGCCGGCGTCACCCATCGCACGTCGTCCACGCCGGATGACTGGAACAACGCCATGCTGAACTTTTGGGACGACTTCAGCGACGACGGAGCGTTGACGGAGCAGCCGTCATCGGGCGAAGACGATCCGATGGCTTCTCTGTCGGTGAAGAAGACGATAGCGCCGCACGCCACGGAATGCTTCACGTTTTATCTGACCTGGTCGTTCCCGAATCGCAAGGCCTGGTCGCGCACTGTGGTCGGCAACTATTACTGCAAAGCTTTCCCGGATGCCTGGACAGCCGCAGAAAAGATACTTCCACAGATCCCGCAGTTGGAGCAGAAGACGCTCGGCTTCGTCGGTGCGCTTCTCGGCAGCAGTTATCCCGAAGTGGTCAAAGAGGCAGCGTTGTTCAACAGTTCCGCGCTGCGTTCGCAGACGGCGTTCCGCATTGCCGACGGTCATCTGATGGGATGGGAAGGCGTGATGGACCGTTTCGGATCGTGTGAAGGAAGCTGTACGCATGTATGGAATTACGAGGTGGCCACGCCGTTTCTCTACGGAGCGTTGGCTCGGACGATGCGCGACGTGGAGTTCAACTACGCCACGAAGGCGAACGGACTGATGAATTTCCGAGCAGCCCTGCCGCTTTCGGAAGCTTCGAAAGCCTCGTCGCCCGCTGCCGACGGTCAGATGGGCTGCATCATGAAGTTCTATCGCGAATGGCAGTTGTCGGGCGACCCTTCCTTTCTGAAAGACAACTGGCCTCAGGTAAAGAAGGTGCTCTCCTTCGCCTGGATCAGCAAGGGCTGGGACGGCAATCAGGACGGCGTGATGGAAGGCGAGCAGTCCAACACGATGGACGTGAGCTATTACGGACCGAATCCGCAGATGCAGTTCTGGTATCTTGGAGCCTTGCGAGCCGCCGAAGAGATGTCGAAGGCGATGCAGGACAAGCCGTTTGAGAAGAAGTGCCACGATCTGTATGTCAGCGGCCGTCGCTGGACGGATGCGAACCTCTTCAACGGAGAATATTACGAGCAGAAGATCACCGATCCGGAGACGTTCGCATTTCTCGACCTGAGCGATCCGAAGGTGAAGATCCCGGACTATCAGCTGTGGAAAGGCTGTCTCGTGGATCAGCTTGTGGGGCAATATATGGCGCATATCTGCGGATTGGGCGATCTGGCTGCGCCCGAGCATCTGAAGACGACGATGCAGAGCGTGATGAAATACAACTACGTAGCCGACTTCAGCCGTCATTTCAACAACATGCGTTCCTACGTGATGGGCGATGAGAGCGGACTGCTGATGGCGTCCTGGCCCAAAGGGCGTCTGAAGGTGCCGTTTCCCTATTTTGCAGAGACGATGACCGGCTTCGAATATTCCGCAGCCGTGGAAATGGCCTACGAAGGCATGGAGAGCGACGCGCTGAAATGCGTGACCTCCATTCGCAACCGCTTCGACGGAGCCAAACGCAGTCCCTTCGACGAACCCGAATGCGGGCGTCATTATGCACGGTCGATGGCCAGCTGGGCTTTGCTGCTTGCCTGGAGCGACTTCCACTATTCCGCCGTGGAGAAGACGATGAACTTCACCTCGCGTCCCGGCCGTTATTTCTGGAGCAACGGTTATGCATACGGCGTGTGCGAAGTGGGCGGAACGGAGGTTGCGCTGACACTTCTCGGCGGACATCTCGACCTGGACAGATTGACTTTGACGGGAAAGAAAAGTCCGGTGGCAAAGAAGATTGCATTGAAGGAGGGCGAGAGCGTACGTTTCAAGCTCTGAGAATAGATAGCAACATTCAAAAAATATAGAAGAGATGAAAAAAATATCCCTTATCTTCGCATTGGCAACGTCACTCCTGTTTTCATGCATGCATGTAGGAGACGACGCGCCAAAAACATCGAACGACAAAATTATGAAAAACGAACAGAACGCCACATGGCAGGAGCAGTTGAGCGAGAGAATGCCCTATCTGGGCCATCGCAATTGGATTGTGATCACCGACATGGCTTATCCGATGCAGTCGGGAAGCGGAATCATCACGTTGTATGCCGACGAGCCTTATGAGAAGGTGCTGGCACAGGTAAAGAATGAGATCGACAAGGCGCCGCACGTCTTTGCCCATGTCTATCGCGACAAGGAGCTTACCTTCCTTACCGATGCCGATGTTCCCGGAATAGAGAATCTGAAGAAGGAGATGAACCGCATCTGCGGCGACAGTGTGGTCTCGAAACCGCATGAGGAGCTGATCAAAAGTCTCGACGAAGCCGGCAAACTGTATCAGGTGGTCATCATCAAGACGCCTCTGGCCATGCCCTACACAACGACCTTCTTCCAGCTCGACTGCAAATACTGGAACGCCGCCAAACAGGCCAAGCTGGATAAGGCGATGGGAAAGTGACGAGGATTGTTATGGCACATTCTGCATTCTACCGCACTTTTTTAGCTAATTGTTGGTAAAAGTTTTACTAACAATAGGCGTATTGCTGGAGCTTTGATCTTTATTTACATCGTTCCCGGAAAGGCTCATGGTGAATGAGTATTTACATTCAGTGAAAACTGGGGCTTCAGGCAATGTTGTCGATTCGAACTTTGCTTTCATTGCTGCGGCGACAGTGGCATAGTCACCTGCAATCATAACGGTGTTATTTTCAGATGTCATACCTAATGCTGAGATATAAGCATTGAATACATCTCTCTCATACTTCTCCAATTGAGCAGCCTGAGTCTTGTCGGTGTACGTACTGGAATTTTCGGTTACACCTAACGTAAAGTAACAATTGTTTTTAACACCTTCATCTTTTGTACAAGAAGAGAGAGAGGTCAATGATAAAAACGCAACCAAGAAAAAGCCTAAGAAAATTTTTAAATCTTTCATGTTGTTTAATTTAAGGAGATCTTTAATCGATATATTTTCCTATTTTTGCCTCGTTTAATTCCCATTAGGAGTTCTTTGTACAAAAATAGATTATTTGAATTACATATCCTATGTTTCATAAGTCTTATTGTACGTGCAATCGATTTTCCTGATTTTTCAAATTGATCCATAAGAACAATAATATGTTGAACGAAGAGATCCTGCAGTTCCTGAGAGAGCTGATCACACATAACAACCGCGAATGGTTTCATGACAACAAGAAGCGTTTCGACACGCTCTGGAAGGGTTTCGGAGAAGAGGTGCAGCAACTGATCGAGCGCGTCTCGCTGTTCGACAAGGATGTCGTCGGCCTGGAAGCCAAGGATTGTCTCTTCCGCATCTATCGCGATATCCGTTTTTCAAACGACAAGTCGCCTTACAAGGATCATTTCGGCGCCTGCATCACGCCTCATGGCGGACGAAACAGCGACTACGGCTGTTATTATCTTCATATCTGTCCCGAACGGAGCGAACTGGCCGGTGGCGTTTGGGGACCGGATCCGAAACTGCTGAAGATGCTTCGTCGGGATGTCTTCGATCATTTCGACGAGTTCTCCGCCATCATCAGCGAGCCGGATTTCAAAGCCACCTTCGGCGAACCCGACGGCAAGGAGCTGAAGCGTGTGCCCGATGGTTTCCCTGTGGATTCGCCAGCTGCTGAATATCTGAAGTACAAATATTATTGTGTGGATAAAGAGATTCCCGATTCTTTTCTGACTTCGGACGACTGGATGGAACGCACAGCGGAAATCTTCGAGAAGATGGTTCCTTTCAACCGCTTTCTCAATTACACTGTGGACGAATATCTGGGCAAAGACTGATGAATCGGCGAGGTCCGCTCGCCGTCTGAATCGTGTCTCGTCAGATCTTTATGAATTCTTCCATTTCTATGGATAAGGATTGGCCGTCTTGGGCGAAGCAGTTTGTTATCTCCATCTTCGTGTGTGACGACGATTCGATCTTCAGCGTCGTCTTCGGTCGGATGACGTAATGAGTCTCGCCGTACAGCATTTCAAAAGGAATGTCGCTCAGGTTGCTGATCTCGAACCACCAGCTGTTGCTCGGATGTATCCGCATCGAAGCGACGACTATCTTCCTGAGGCATTCCTCTGCTCCGGCAAGAAGTCCGTCGAA
>CAZIVE010000043.1:0-16619 GCA_964542435.1 uncultured Parabacteroides sp. | reverse complement strand
CCGGGATGATTCCAAGAGATGAAGGCGCCCTGCTGCTTCGCGCGTTCCACAGCGACCAACGGATCGTCGGTTTTCAGGAGATTGGCATCGTTGATGAAGAGTGTGCTCAGATGACCGAACGGTTCGCCGCGTGTGATCTCAGCACCGGGAATGACGGTTATCTCCCAATCGGCCGCCGATTCTTCCGCAATTTTGTAGGCATCGTTCAGATCGCCTTTCAGATAATGCTGATTCAGATGCTGCTCGATATGATCGGTGATCGCCACAACATCCAAACCCTCTTTCCAGGCTTCATAGACGCGGGCGCTGGGCCAAACCATTCCGTCGGAGAAAACCGTATGGATATGGAAATCACATTTCCATGTCTTGTAATCTTCGAGATCCGGAATGTCGATCCGTCTGCGTTCGAACGAATGGTCCAGAGGTGTAAGCTGATAGATGTCGTTGTCAGGATCGGCATGCGATTGTATTTGGGAAGAAAAGGCGGAATAACGTTTCATCAACTTTGTGTTTTAGTACACAAAGCTACACAAATAGATGCAAAGAAGGATGAAAGACAGGAGATGAAATCAAGATTCGGCTTCGGATGGTTCGATGGAAGCCTCTTCGTCTAAAGAATCGTCGGAAGTGGGAAGCGGATTTTCCGTGGTTTCTTCCTCCTCTTTCTGCTGTTGTTTCTGGATGAGTCGTTCCTCCAGATCTCTGTTGGCACGCAGCAGTTTGATGGCTTCCTTGGCTGCATTCTGCTGGGATTCCTTTTTAGAATATCCCATGCCGGTAGCGATCTGTTCATCCACGAGGTTGATGCCGGTATGAAAGATCGGACTTCCATCTTCGTCCATGGTGCTTTTGATGAGCGGGAAAGAGATGTCGAGGCGGTTCTTCTGGCACCATTCGATCAGCATCGACTTGAAGTTGAAATCCTTTCGGGCTATCGAATCCAGTTTGATGTATTTCTTGATCATCACGTCGCGGACGAAGGCAAAGCATTTCTCATATCCTTTGTCGAGATAGACGGCAGCAACGAGCGCTTCGAGAGCGTTGCCATAAATATAGTTGTTGTGAGCCGTGGAAAGATGCGATGAATAGACAAGGAGTTTGTCCAGTCCCATTTCGACGGCGCAACGGTTGAGCGATTCGCGCTGAACGATTTTAGAGCGGGTGCTGGTAAGAAATCCTTCATGTTTGGTAGGATAGTTGTGATACACGATATCACCGACGATGGCATCTAGAATCGCATCACCGAGAAACTCCATCCTTTCGTTATTGATCCATTTTCCGTCGCTATTTGTTGCAGAGCAGGAACGGTGAAGAAAAGCTACTTCGTAATAGCTTATGTTTTCAGGATAGAAGCCTATGATTCTATGTAAAGAAAGATAAGGCTCCTTATGTTTATTTCTAAGAAGCCTTATCTTATTAAACAGGTGTTCAAACACGATTAGCTGACGTATTTCTTGACGATCACGCTGGCATTGTGACCTCCGAAACCGAAAGTATTGGACAATGCAGCATTGACTTCACGTTTTTGAGCTTTATTAAATGTAAAATTCAGATTGTAGTCGATCTCGGGATCCTTGTCCTCCTCTTCATGATTGATGGTTGGCGGAATGATTCCGTTCTTTACCACCAAGATGGAAATGGCAGCTTCCAAAGCACCAGCGGCGCCCAGAAGATGGCCCGTCATAGATTTCGTAGAACTGATGTTCAGTTTGTATGCATGATCACCAAACACATCGATGATGGCTTTCGCTTCCGAAAGATCACCTACAGGAGTGGATGTGCCGTGGACATTGATATAGTCAATCTCTTCCGGTTTCATTTCCGCATCCTCAAGGGCATTTTTCATCACCAGTTTGGCTCCGAGTCCTTCCGGATGGGAAGCTGTCAGATGATATGCATCAGCAGAGAGACCTGTGCCTACTATTTCAGCATAGATCTTTGCACCACGAGCCTTGGCATGCTCCAGCTCTTCAAGAATGAGAGCGGAAGAACCTTCACCGATGACGAAACCGTCGCGGCTTTTGCTAAAAGGACGAGATGCAGTCTCAGGAGAATCGTTGCGTGTGGAGAGTGCATTCATAGAATTGAATCCACCAACACCGGAGATGCAGATCGGAGCTTCCGAACCACCTGCAACGATGATGTTCGCTTTGTTCAGACGAATCAGGTTGAATGCGTCGGCAATGGCATTTGTCGATGAAGCGCATGCGGATACAGTCGCATAATTCGGGCCATGAAAACCGTAAATGATGGAAATGTGTCCGGCTGCGATGTCGGCAATCATTTTCGGAATAAAGAACGGGTTGAATCGTGGTCCGCGTTCGGGGTCGTATGCCATTACTTCTTCTTCAAATGTGCGTAGGCCACCAATACCTGCTGCAAATATGACGCCTATACGGTCGCGATCTTCATTGGCAACGTCAATCCCGGAATCCGCGATTGCCTCTTTTGCCGATGCGATGGCAAACTGACTGTAGCGGTCGCATTTGTGAGCCTCCTTACGGTCCATAATCTGCAACGGATCAAAGCCTTTCACTTCGCAGGCGAAATGCGTCTTGAACTTTGATGCGTCGAAAAGAGTAATTGGCCCTGCTCCGCTTTCTCCCTTAATGAGATTCTCCCACGTTTCCGGAAGAGAGTTTCCAAGAGGAGTGATGGCGCCAAGACCAGTTACAACAACTCTTTTTAATTCCATACTTTAGAGACGAATTACTTTGCCTGATTTGCTTTTACGTAATCGATGGCTTCACCAACGGTCGTGATCTTTTCTGCCTGATCGTCAGGGATCTGGATTCCGAAAGCTTTCTCGAATTCCATGATCAATTCTACCGTGTCGAGTGAATCGGCGCCTAAATCGTTAGTAAAACTTGCTTCGTTGGTGACTTCCGTGGGTTCAACACTTAATTTGTCCACGATAATAGCTTTTACTTTCTCAGTAACTTCAGCATCTGTCATAACTTTTTCAATTAAGATTAATAATTACGAATATACTTTTTAAATTTGCAGTGCAAAGGAAACAATTTTTTATCTTATAAAACAAATTTAATGAGATAAAAATGCAGAAAACTGCACATTTTTAAGATTCTTGTGCATCTAACATGGTATAATTATGAAGAATATAGCCATTTTTGCTTCAGGCAACGGTACGAATGCCGAGAACATCGGTCGCTATTTTGCCGACAGCGACAAAGTCAAGGTTGCTGTCGTCTTGTCGAACAATCGCCATGTGGGCGTTCACGCGCGCGTACATCTATTACATATCCCTTCGTTCGTCTTCTCCCGTGAGGAATTTGTCGAAGGCACACCAATCATCGCCAAGCTGAAGGAGTATCGTATAGATCTGATTGTGCTCGCCGGCTTCATGAACAAGATCTCGAACGTGCTGTTGGAGGCTTATCCGCATCGGATCATCAATATCCATCCGGCTCTTCTTCCGAAACACGGCGGAAAGGGAATGTACGGAATGCATGTGCATGACGATGTGGTTGCCTGCCACGATACGGAATCCGGAATCACGATCCATTATATAGATGACCACTATGATCAGGGCGATATTATTTTCCAGGCCAAATGTCCTGTGCTTCCTGATGATACGGCGGAAGATGTGGCTACCAAAGTGCATGCCCTCGAATATGCGCACTATCCTCACGTCATCGCTGAGGTGTGTGAGAAACTATGACATTCTGAATCCCAGCTTTCCCAACATTACTCTTTCGGCTATCGTTCCGCCTGCAATCGTGTAGGCGGCGAATTCGCGTGGATGCGGATAATGGAAACGGAAATATTCGAACTGTTCTGGTGTCTCCCTCAAGAGATTATCCGATTCGAGCGGACTGAACGCTGTGCAGATGGCATTCTCGATGCGATAGGTCTTGAACTGATCCAGGTCGATGGTCGGATGCAAAGGCTCCGGAGGAATGACCTCTTTCAGACGACTGAACTTGACATGAAAGAAATCCTGAATATGTTCTAAGGAAATGCGTGTGCCGTTGGCTTTGCCGTCGGCGGAGAATCCTGCGATGTGAGGCGTAGCGATGGCTGCTTCGTGTAACAGTTCGGGACGGATATGCGGCTCGTTCTCCCAGCAGTCGATCAGCATCTCACCGATAAATCCGTCTTTATGAGCGCGGAGAAGAGCGTCTGTGTCATTGACTGCGCCGCGGCAGCTGTTGATAAACCAAGGTCGGTGGCAGCATTTGCTGAAGAAGAGATCGTTGGCCAGATGATAGGTGGGATATTTCCCTTCGCGCGTCAGCGGTACATGAAACGTGATGATGTCTGACTGTTCGGCTACCGTATCCAATGAGACGAATCCTTCGTCGCCCTCCTCTTCGGCGCGCGGCGGATCATTGAGCAGCACCTTCATGTCGAAAGCGCGGCAAAGCCGTTCCACATTTTTCCCCACATGACCGACGCCCACGATTCCGATGGTCTTGCCCGCTAAGGGTTCCTTTTTTCTCAGGGCAATGGTGATCAGCGACGACAGCAGGTATTCGGCTACGGATTCGGCATTGCATCCGGGTGCATTCTTCCAGGTGATGCCGGCGTGTTCGCAGAAAGCCGTGTCGATGTGGTCGTAACCGATGGTGGCCGTTGTTATCAGCTTCACGCTGCTGCCTTCGAGCAGTGTCGGCGTACATTTATCGATGCTGCGTATGATGAGCGCATCGGCATCCCGAACCGCTGCGGCGTTGAAAGATCCGGCATCCAGATAAACCACATCTGCTTCGGGTTCTGCTATTCCTTTGAGAAACGGGATGGAATTGTCGGCAACAATTTTCAGTCTCATTGTATCTGTTCTTTAGAATTCTCTTACGATAGAACAAATTTAAGAAGAATTTTATTACTTTTGACCACAACTTAATCCCAAGTATCATGAAGAAAGCCATTTTATTATCACTCATTGCATTTATGTTGCTTACGATCGGCTGCTCCAGTTCCGACCATTTCCTCACCGATGCGAAATACCGCGCTCAGGTAGAACAGGATTTTCAAGCCAAACAGAAACTGCTGCCGCAAGGCAATCTCTTTTCCGTCTTCAACGATAAGACGCTTTCCGTGAAGGAGCGAGAGGCGCTGACATTCCTTTATGCGTATCTTCCTGTCGGCGATATTGCTGACTATGACGGATCGTTCTATCTGCAAAACGTACGTACCTCCTTCGAGGCTCAAAAAGCGATGCCTTGGGGGAACAAGATTCCCGAAGATATTTTCCGTCATTTCGTGCTGCCTGTTCGTGTCAACAATGAGAATATGGATAGCAGCCGGATGGTTTTCTTCAAGGAACTCAAGGATCGTGTCAAAGGCATGTCGTTGGAGCAGGCGGCTCTCGAAGTCAACCACTGGTGTCATGAGAAGGTGATCTATACGCCTTCCGACGGACGAACCAGTTCGCCGCTTGCTTCGATCAAGACGGCTTACGGACGCTGCGGCGAGGAATCCACATTCGCTGTTGCTGCGTTGCGTTCGGTTTGCATTCCTGCCCGTCAGGTCTATACTCCGCGTTGGGCACACACCGATGACAATCATGCCTGGGTGGAAGTGTGGATCAACGGTAAATGGCATTTCATGGGCGCCTGCGAACCGGCTCCGATTCTCAATATGGCCTGGTTCAACGGTCCCGTTTATCGCGGCATGCTGGAACATACGAAGGTATTCGGACGTTATACCGGACCGGAGGAGGTGATGTCGAAGACGCCCTCTTACACGGAAATCAATGTCACCTCCAACTATGCACCTGTGGCCAAAGCTACGGTCCGCGTAGTCGATAAGGATGGCAAAGCGGTTGCCGGTGCCGACGTACAGTTCAAGTTGTTTAACTATGCCGAGTTCTCTACTGTCGCTACGAAGGTTGCCGATGATAAAGGGGAAACTTCGCTCTCTGCAGGAAAAGGCGATATGCTGGTCTGGGCAGATAAGGATGGACATTACGGATTCGGCAAGCTTTCGTTTGGCAAGATGAACGAGCTGACGATCAAACTCGATAAGCTTCCAGGCGATACCTCTTCTCTGTCTTTGGATCTCGTTCCGCCTGTCGAAGGGGCCATTGCTGCCAATCCTACGGAGGCGCAGACTGAAGAGAACAACCGCCGTATGGCTCAGGAAGACAGTATCCGAAATGCGTATGTGGCCACGTTCATCACACCGGAACAGGCTGCGGCTTTTGCCAAGGAGGAGAATCTTCCCGCCGACAAGATCGTGGAACTGATGGCTGCTTCGCGCGGCAACTGGAAAACCCTGAAGGATTTCCTTTCGGGAAAGGCTGCTCGTGACAACCGCGCCGATGCCATGAATTTGCTAGACGCCATTTCGCAGAAGGATCTTCGCGACATCTCCTTGAATGTGCTTCAGGATCATCTGATGAACACCATTCATCTGAACGATGCCGGCGATCTTTTTGCCAAGTATGTGCTGAATCCCCGTGTGAGCAACGAGATGGTCGTTTCCTATAAGTCGTTCTTCCGTGCCAAACTCGATTCCAATGAAGCCAAAGGGTTCCAAAGCAATCCGGCCACGCTTGTGGAATGGGTGAAGAAGAACATCACGATCAACAACGACATCAATCCGCAGCATATTCCGGTCATGCCGACCGGCGTCTGGAAAGCACGTGTTGCCGACGAATATTCCCGTAACATCTTCTTCGTCTCCATGGCTCGCAGTCTGGGCATTCCTGCCCGCATCGATCCGGTTGCCGGAAAAGTGCAGTATGCCGTCAAAGGAGCATGGAACTCGGTAGATTTCGAGACGGCTTCGACCGTGAGTGTTCCTACGGGAATGTTGGTCGCAACCTATAAACCTTCGAAGATCCAGCCCGATCCTCATTATATGGGACAGTTTACAGTAGCCAGCATTGGCAAGAACGGAACGCCTCAGACGTTGTCGCTGAGTCGTGCTAACGCTGATCCGGAGATGGGAACGTGGAGCGGCTTGCTCAAGACACCGCTCGCTATGGATGAAGGGGCTTACATGCTGGTTTCCGGTTCGCGTATGGCAAGCGGCGGCGTGCTGGCTCAAGTTCAATTCTTCAATATTAAAGCCGGTCAGACGACGAAGATTCCTCTGATCATGCGTGAAGATACGACGCAGGTGGCTGTGATCGGCAATTTCAACAGCGAAAACAAATATCAGACCACCGATGGAAAGGAGACAAGCATTCTTCTGACCACAGGTCGCGGCTATTTCATCGTGGCCATCCTCGGCGCCAATCAGGAACCGACCAATCATGCCCTGCGTGATATCGCCGCAGTGAAACAGAAACTGGAAGCTTGGGGACGTCCGATTGTTCTTCTCTTCCCCGATCAGAAAGGTTTCAGTGCATTCAATCCGAAAGAATTCGGTGCACTTCCCAAGACGATCAGCTACGGCATCGATGCCAACCATGCCATCGAACAGGAATTGGTGAAGAACATGCGGCTTTCTGCATCGCACAGTTATCCGATCTTCATCATCGGCGACACCTTCAACCGCGTCGTCTTCTGCAGCCAAGGTTACACTATCGGGCTTGGCGAACAGCTGATGAAAGCCATCAACGGCTTGTAACGTCCCGCATCGGATTGAAACAAGAAAAGCACATTGGAAAATCTCCGGTGTGCTTTTTTTATGCTTTGCGCATTTGCGCGAAGAGCCTTTTCTTAAGGAAGCTGAATTCCCATTTCGGGAATGGCTCAAACCGGTCGGAAATTTCGTCCCAAAACGGGAAATCATTTTACAGGGATGTAAAATCGAAAATCCAAATGGAAAAGTCATTTTACAGAGCTGTAAAATCGAATCCGAAATCAGGAAATCATTTTACAAGGATGTAAAATCGATTCCGAAAACGGGAAACCATTTTACAAGGTTGTAAAGCCGAATCCCAAATCGGGAAACGGTTGAAACTCTTGGAAGGCGATTCCCGAAATGGGGAAGGTGAGAATTCTCTAGCCGGTCGTTTATCTCTCTTCCAGCATGCCACCGAAAGAGATGCCCATGCGAAGGCCTTGCACGATCAGTTCGTGATCGGGCGTGACGAGGCGCGTCTTGCCGGCCACTTCAGAGAGCGGAACGGAATCGACCTTGTTGCCGTTGAGACGAACCATCCTGCCGAACTGCCGGTTTGCGATCAGCTCTGAGGCATGTCCGCCAAGGCGTGTGGCGAGGTTGCGGTCGTAAGGCGTTGGATTGCCGCCGCGTTGCGTATAGCCAAGGATCGTGTCGCGCGTTTCGATTCCCGTGCCCTCTTCAATAGCTTTTGTGATATAATCCGAGGGACGTTTCTCGTCGGGCGTCTTAATGCCTTCGGCCACGACAACGATGGAATAAGGTTTGCCGCGATGGGCACGGTCGAGAATCGTCTCGTTCACCTTGTTGATGTCATAACCCAGTTCCGGCATGAGGATCACGTCGGCACCGCCGGCCATTCCGGCATAAAGTGCAATCCATCCGGCATGATGCCCCATCACTTCCACGACCATCACGCGCTTGTGGGAACTGGCTGTCGAGTGAAGTCGGTCGATGGAATCGGTGGCGATGCTGACCGCCGTGTCGAATCCGAAGGTGATATCTGTTCCCCAGACGTCGTTGTCGATGGTTTTCGGAACGCCGATGATGTTCATCCCGATTTCGGAAAGCATGCCGGCTGTCTTCTGTGTTCCGTTGCCGCCGATGCAGACCAGACAATCGAGGCCCAGTTCGTGATAGTTTTTGATCACTTCGTCGGCTTTCTCGTGATCGGCACTGGTGAGAAGCTTGCGGAACGGCTTTTCGCGGGAAGTCCCGAGAATCGTGCCGCCGAGGTTGAGAATTCCCGAGAGACTTCGTTCGTCGAACGGCTGGATGTCTTTTTCCATAAGTCCGACGAATCCGCTATGGATTCCGATCACCTCCATACCGTAATGCATGATAGCTGTTTTTCCCACGCCACGTATCGTTGCATTAATTCCAGGGCAGTCGCCGCCCGAAGAGAGTATTCCTATTTTCATTGTCTTTCCTTTTTAATAAACACGCTATGTAATTTGATAAATCTTGAAACCAAGAGAGAATTCTGACCGTATCTGTTAAAATTCTATCGAGCAAATATAAATATAAAAACAAGAATGTTTACATTTGTCCTCAAGTCAAGCTTCAGGAGATGGATATTTTAACAAAAACGATTTCGCTTGTCTTTGAGCGACGAAGCATAGAAATCCCGCATATTGCTGCAGAAGCACCGCTGGTTCAAAGAAAACAGCTCACCAAATTGCTGTCCGCTGCAGCGGGAACAGAATACGGCAGGAAGTTTGACTTCTCTTCGATCCGCAGTTATGAGCAGTTTGCTGAACGCGTTCCTCTTTCTTCTTATGACGATTTGAAACCTTATATCTCGCGCATGATCAATGGCGAGAGCAATATTCTTTGGCCCTCGTTGGTAAAATGGTTTGCCAAAAGCAGCGGCACGACGAACGACAAAAGCAAGTTCCTTCCGGTTACGAAGGAGATTCTGCATCATTGTCATTATCAAGGAGGCTTCGATTGTCTCGCGATGTATCTGCGTAACACGACAGACAGCCATTTCTTCTCGAAGAAGAGTCTGATCCTCGGTGGCAGCCACAGTCCTTCGCCGCTCAACAATGAGGCGCATCAGGGCGATCTATCGGCTGTGATGATCGAGAATCTTCCTTCGTTGGCCAATATGCTGCGTGTCCCTTCGCGGAAAATTGTCTTGATGGATGAATGGGAAAGCAAGATCAAAGCGATTGTGGAAGGCACATGCCACCGTGACATTGTCAGTCTGTCGGGCGTTCCTTCGTGGATGCTCGTGCTCATCAAAGCTGTGATGAAGCATTGCGGTGCTACTACGCTCGACGAAGTGTGGCCCAATCTTGAGGTCTTCTTTCACGGCGGAATCAGTTTCGAGCCGTATCGCGACACCTATAAGGAGCTGATCAAGTCGCCGCGCATGCATTATATGGAAACCTACAACGCTTCGGAAGGATTCTTCGCTCTGCAGGACGATCCGTTCAACCATTCCATGCTGATCATGCCCGACTATGGTATCTTCTACGAGTTCATTCCTTTTGCCGAAGAGGGCAGCGAACAGCCGGTTGCCGTTCCGCTTTCCGAAGTGAAGAAAGACAGTAACTATGCCGTGGTCATCACCACGTGCGGTGGATTGTGGCGTTATCGTCTGGGAGATACGATCCGTTTTACGTCGGTCAATCCGTATAAATTTGTCATCACCGGACGCACCAAAAACTATATCAACGCTTTCGGCGAGGAACTGATGGTGGACAATGCTGATAAAGCCATTGCCGAAACCTGCCGCATCACCGGAGCGACGGTCAAAGAGTTCACGGCAGCTCCGCTTTTTCTGTTGGGTGATGCCAAAGGTCGTCACCAATGGTTCATTGAATTCGAGAAGCAGCCGGAATCGATCAAGATCTTCTCATCCGTTCTCGATGAATCGCTGAAAGAACTCAATTCCGATTACGAAGCCAAACGCTATAAGGAAATTTCCCTTCAGCCGCCCGAGATTATCGTGGCCCGCGAAGGCTCTTTCTACGAATGGATGCGCCGCAATGACAAACTGGGCGGACAGCATAAAGTCCCAAGGCTTTTCAACGATCGTTCGTTTATCGAAGCCCTGATCCGAATCAACGAAGAATAAATTTTCTGATTTTTTTGTCTCGCATGCAGCATTTTGCACACAAGTATCGTCTGTGATTATGTGTGACAAATAAACAGTATGCGTTATGAAAAAGATGATTGTTTTGTTAACCGGTGCCCTTATCCTGGCTTCCTGCGATAATAGCGAAGGAGCCAAACGGGCGAGCGAGGAATCGGCGCGTTACGAAATTCCGCTTACGGCCCAATCAGTGAAAGTGAATGAACAGACACAGCAGTTCTCGTTCAATTTCCTTCGCGCCTACAGCAATGCTGCCAACGTGGAGAATTACTGCATCTCACCTCTTAGTGCAAGCCTCTGCTTGGGAATGGTTCTCAACGGAGCTTCAGGAAATACCTACACGGAAATGCAAAAGGTCTTGGGTTATGAGGGTTTCTCCTATGCTGACATCAACGAATATGCCAAGGCTTTGCAGACCGAACTTCCCAAGCTGGACAATTTCGCCACCTTCACCAATGCCAATAGTATCTGGTTGAGAAACGACTTCAACGTCCTTTCTTCCTTCGTTGATGTCAACAAAGAGAATTACGACGCGGAGGTGAAAAGCGTTCCCTTTAATACGGAGACGGTGAATAAGATCAACGAATGGTGCAGCAACAAGACGAATAAGAAGATCCCTTCGATCATCGACAAGATGAATAGCGATCTGAGAGTCTGCCTGATCAATGCCATCTATTTTAAAGCTCCATGGAAAGACAAGTTCGAGACATCTGCCACGAAAGACCGTCCATTCTACAAAGCCGACGGCACTTCGGAAAATGTTCCGACAATGTATCTGAATAAAAACGTCGCTTCTTATACGGATGAGGAGGTGACGATCGCTGAACTTCCATACGGCAACGGAGCTTTCGATATGGTCTTTTTCATGCCGACCAACTCGAGCAAGACTTCGTTGGAAAAACTCATCTCGGGTCTCGACGCAACCAAATGGAACAATTGGCTCAGTCAGTTGAGCGGTGCTGAGACCAAGCTGACCGTTCCCTCTTTTGAGATGACATCGAGTGGCATGGATCTGATACAGACTTTCCGTACGCTCGGGATGAATGATGCTTTCGATGGCGCATCGGCCAATTTCAGCAAGATGTCTGACGAGTCGCTCTTCATCAATATGCTGCTTCAGAAGACCTACATTAAGGTGAACGAAGAGGGTACGGAAGCTGCTGCCGTCACATTTAGCGGGATGACTGCGACCGCCTATGGTCCTTCCGAAGAGCCACGAATCATCTACTTCAACCATCCCTTCGGATTTGTGTTGAGAGAGACAAGTACAGGCGCTATTCTGTTTGCCGGCAAATGCGGCAATCCGAAGAAATAAGTAGGCAACTCACATTTACATTTACACACAATATCTCCGGCTGCAAGAAGGTCCCAACGCTTTCTTGCAGCTTTCCTCTCAAAATAAATAGGCAGGCACCTATTCTTTTTCTCATCGGGCTTGCTTATCTTTGTAATCTATCCAGGGAATTCACTAATAATCATTTAAAAGGGTATTTCACATGAAAAAACTATTTTTGCTTATAACATCTGCCCTCCTGATTGTATCGTGTGACAACAGCGACACTATTTTGAACGAGAACGACGGGCCTAAGACGTCCGCTGATTCAACCGTTACGGTCCAAGAAACGAAACGCTACGATATTCCGTTGACTGCTCAATTGAAAGAGGTGAATGAACAGACACAGCAATTCTCTTTTAATTTCTTACGTGCCTATAACGATGCCGCGAAGAGTGATGAAAACTTCTGTATCTCGCCCTTCAGCGCAAGCATCTGCCTTGGTATGGTTCTCAATGGAGCCAAAGGCAATACCTATTCGGAGATTCAGAAGGTGCTGGGTTTTGAAGGATTCAGCAACGAAGCAATTAACGCGTATGCGAAGACCTTGCAGACCGAACTTCCCAAGTTGGATAATTACACGGCGTTTGCCAATGCCAACAGTATCTGGTTGAAGAATGACATCAAGGTGCTCTCCTCTTTTGTCGATGTCAATAAAGACGCTTACGCTGCGGAGGTGAAGAGCGTTCCTTTCAACTCCGAAACGCTCAAGCAGATCAATGATTGGTGCAGCGAGAAGACCAACAAACTGATTCCGACGATGCTTGACAATCTGGACGAGAATATGAGGGCTTGTCTGATCAATGCCATCTATTTTAAGGGTCCATGGGAGAGTAAGTTCGACGAGAGCAGCACAAAGAAGATGTCCTTCTTTACAGCTGACGGTAATGAAAAGCTGGTCTCAACGATGAATCAGACCAGTCGTCTCCGTTCGTATCTGGGCGATGACGTGACGGTTCTGGAACTTCCCTACGGAAACGAAGCCTTCAGCATGATTTTCTTTATGCCGAAAAATTCAAGTACGACTTCTCTGAACGAACTGATAGCCCATCTGGACGCCACACAGTGGAACAGTTGGATCTCAAAACTGACCTATGGCGAAACGGAGCTTTCGCTTCCGACCTTCAAACTTGCCTCGAATCAGATGGATTTGGTCGGAACGTTCCAGAAACTGGGCATTCTGGATGCTTTCAATATCGACAAAGCTGACTTTACCAACCTGTGCAGCGGTTCTCTTTTCATCAATAAACTGCTTCAGAAGACCTATATCGATGTGAATGAAAAGGGCACGGAAGCTGCGGCTGTGACGTTGACCGGTTTGTGTACGTCGGAAGGCCCGTCAGGAGAAACTCCGAGAATCATCAAGTTTAGTCATCCGTTCGGATTCGTGTTGAGAGAGACGAGTACGGGCACCATCTTGTTTGCCGGCAAATGCGGCAATCCGATGGAATAACTCTTTGATGGTAGAACAAAACAGCGCCGTCTCTCCAATCGATTTTGGGAGGCGGCGTTTTTTTTGTGTTGCCATGCAGCGTTTTGCCCGCAATTTGCATCTATGAATAGGGTAACTAAAAATCATACATCATGAAAAAGATCATTTATCTATTTGCCTTTGCCCTTTTGCTCATCTCATGCAATAAGGAGGATGACATCCAAACTTCCCAAATCGTAGGAACGTGGGTTTTAGTGAGTGAAGATCCGAACTTCGCCCTTGATGGTTCTCTTGAATACACCTTTAAAGCCGACAGCTCGTTCGTTTGCCACACCTCCAGCTACATCGCGCCTCATGACACCACGATTTATGGCCGTTTCAAAATCTCTGAAGATAAAACCTTGCTTTCTATCTTAGAAACTATTGATACTATAAATCATAAGACTCCTGTCGTATCAAGTGTTTATAATATTATGAAGCTTAACTCAGATAGAATGGAATTGCACAATTTACTTAGCAGCGATTCCAAGCAACTTCAAGTATTCAAGAGAGAAAGGTAGGGCACGTTTCAACCCCAACCCAATTTGCCATTTATTTCTGCTGTTCGACGAGTCTCGAGATATCGTTTTTGTGACCGTAGATCACGATGATGTCGTCGGATTCTAGGACGGTATCCGCTGTGATGGCTTCGCCAGAGTTCATCTCCTGCGTCACAATTCCGAGGTAATTCTGTTTCTCGATCGGCTTGAGCTTGGTGAGAAGGATGATGTTGTGCTTCTTGTTCAATCCGATCTCTCTGACGGTCTTTCCTATGAAAGGTGTGGGGACCTTGATTTCTGCGATACTGTAGGACTTCGTTACCTCGAACAGATTAATGTAATGGGTGGTTGAGAGTTTGAATGCCCAGCGTTCGGCCGACTCCTTCTCGGGACGGAACGTCTCGGCAATGCCCATAGCTTCGAGCACGTTGTCATGAAGCGTCGAAACGGTACGACTGATCACACGTTTCACCTTCGCCTTCTTCAGCGCGGCGGTCGTCATGATGTTGTCTCCCACACTTGCGATGCAGACTACAGCCACATCGGTGTTCTCAAGCGGAAGACTTTCAATGGCTGCTGACTCTTTGCTGTCGAGACAAATGGAGTAGGAAATTTTATCTTTAATGTTTTCCACCTTCTGCATGTCTTTGTCCACGCCGATAACCTCGTGGCCATATTGTGTCAATTTCACTGCCAATGCCCAGCCGAACTGACCGAGACCGATTACGATGAACTTCATATTCTTAGTTGATTAAAATGTTTTCTTTGGGATATCTGTATTCCTTTACTTTACCGCGTCTGACAAACGCCATGAGGAAAGTCAGTGCACTCATTCGTCCGATGAACATGGTAGCAATAATGATCAGTTTGCCCGGATCACTGAGTGATGAGGTGATGCCGCGGCTTAATCCAACTGTACCATAAGCCGAGACAGTTTCGAAGACAATGTTGACCAGCCCTTTGTCGGTGTCAGACATCATCAGTCCGAAAACAGACAGGGAGATGACAAACACGGAGAGCATCACGACAACGAAAGCCAGGTTGATGGTGTGGTGTGGAATCTCTCGATGAAAAACCTCTACGTGGCGCTTGCCTTTCACGATGCTTAGAATGTTCATGCAGGCCACAGCGAATGTGTTAGTCTTGATTCCGCCGCCTGTAGATGCAGGGGAAGCTCCGATCCACATCAGGAAAATTACCACAAGTGTCACAGGCATCGACAGCGCCCCGAAATCGACGGAGTTGAATCCGGCCGTACGTGTTGTGACGGAACTGCAGAAGGCAATCACGATCTTTCCGAACAGACTGTGTTCCGCCAGTGCACCGTTGTATTCGAACGCCAAGAAGAATATGGTTCCGGTCAGCAGAAGAATGGTAGTCATGACGATGGAAAGATAGGAATCAAGGCTCATAATGGGTTTCTTGAATCGGATTCCTTGCTGGTTGAATATCCTACGGATGAAATTGGAGATCTTGCAATAGAAGAATCTCCGGATGTTGACAATGATCGGAAATCCCAATCCGCCGAGGATGATCATGGCTGCAACGGAAAGTTGGAAAAAGTAATTATGTCGATAAGGCTCTTCATACAGACTGTTCTTCATCAAGGAAAAGCCGGCATTGCAGAATCCTGACACAGCGTGGAAGATGGAGAAGCCGATGCGGTCGAACACATTCGGAATGAGATTCTCGCTGATGCTGCAGAAAATGAGGATGGCGCCAACCGATTCAATACTGAATGTCACAATGAGAATGTTTCGCAAGGTCTTGAAAACGTCGCCCAGGTTTTCCACATTGTTCATTGCGCCCATCATCTCCTGACTTTTGTAGGATGCGTTCCGCTTGAAGAAGTAGCTGAAGTAGCTGATGAAGGTGAGGATTCCTAAACCCCCGATTTGAATGAGGCAGAGAATGACCACCTGTCCGAATTGTGTATAGAACGACGAGGTGTCAACCGTGGCAAGACCTGTCACGCAGACGGCACTGGTCGAGATGAAGAGAGCGTCAAGATAGTTGCTTCCTCCGTTGGTCGCCCAAGGAAGCATCAGCATCGCGCTTCCTAATAGGATGACTGAAAGGAAACTCAAAACGAATAGAAGCGCTGGATTGGATGTAAAGATTTTCATCAGGATGCTAATTGATCGTTATTGCGCATGAATGGTTTGCGAGATAGGCCTCTTGTGAAGTTTGTCTGTAATCGATTCAGCGTTGGACCCGCAAATTAAATGCAAAAAACAGGATCGCGTTTCTACTTCGCTCCCTTTTTTTAGGTGTTGATCATTAATTATTATTAATGGTTCGCATCAGATTATGCTGTAGGGAGTCTGTCGGGATGATGTTTGAATATGCTGAATTGACGCCACAACAGGATTCCGGTAATCACCGTGGCAAGGATGTCGCTTGCGGGCTGACTGATCCAGATTCCGTTTAGCCCGAAAAAGTGCGGGAGAATCAGCAACATGGGGATGAGGAATATGAGTTGGCGGGAAAGCGTCAGGAAGATGGCTTTCTTTGCCATTCCGATGCAGTTGAAGAAGCTGGAGGTGATCATCTGGAAACCGATGATAGGGGCACTTACCATCACAATCCGCAGACCGTTTACCGATTGACGGATCAGCTCTTCGTCGTTCGTGAACATGATCGTAACGGCTCTTGGACAGAGTTCGCCCAGGAAGA
>CAZIVE010000042.1:7139-22527 GCA_964542435.1 uncultured Parabacteroides sp. | reverse complement strand
AATTATTATGAAATATTAAATAAACTATTATCTATAGAAGATTTATCATATAATAGATTAGATATATGATTATCTATGGAAAATCTAATATAAAATAGATAAGCAAATATATTTTCCATAGATAATCATATAACAAATAGATTTGCAAACTAATTATCCATAGGAAATAACTATTCTGATCTATTTCCAAAATATTTTTTAGGATCTTGACACCATACCGGAAGAAAAGCATAGCCATCGGTGGCTTCAAATCGCAGGTCAAGAACAAAGGCAAAGCCTCCCGATATGAAAAAAGTCCGCCGACAGAACCATCAAAGGCTGTCGGCGGACATTATGAGATAGATGCTATTCGTTTATCAGCCTTTCAAGGGCAATTCTTTGTCTATTTTCTTCTTCCAAATCAGGAAATAGATGAAGAGAGCGAGCGTGACGACTGCGCCAATGATTCTCGAGATCATCGCAGGCCATTGGAAGCCTTCGGGAGCTTCGAAAATGTATGTCGAGCAAACCATCGTCATGAACAAAGCCGGAATGAGCGATACAAGATAGGCCTTCTTTGCCTGGACAAGATACGAAGTGACAGCCCAAAGCGTAAAGACGGAGAGCGTCTGGTTGGACCATGCGAAATAGCTCCATATTTTGGCGAATCCGTCGGCATCACCCAGGTTGTAGATGAGCAGCACGATGGCGACAAGGAACAACGGAACGCTGATGTAAAGACGTTTTGCAATCGGATGCTGATCCAAGTGGATGAAATCGGCAATGATCAGTCTGGCAGAACGGAAAGCCGTGTCTCCGGATGTAATCGGAGCAGCGACTACGCCCAAAATGGCGAGGATACTTCCCAAAGCGCCCATCCAATTGCTGCACACTTTCGTCACGACCTGTGGAGCCTGGAAAGCCAGGTTGGCAGGATTGTCATGATAGAAATAGGTGGCAGCAGCAGCCCAAACCAAAGCCACAACGCCTTCCGTGATCATGGATCCATAGAAGACCGGACGACCGTAACGTTCGTTCTTGATGCAACGCGCCATCAAAGGACTTTGCGTGGCATGGAATCCGGAAATGGCACCACAGGCAATGGTGATGAACAGACAGGGGAAAATCGGATATTTGTCCGGATCGGCATGCGTGTTACCCAAACCATCCCAAAACTCCGGAAGAGCCGGATGATTGACAAAGAGCATCACGATCAGACCCACAGCCATGAACAGCAATGCGAATGCAAAGACGGGATAGATCTTACCGATAATCTTGTCAATAGGCAGCAACGTCGCTACCACATAATAGATGAAGACGACGATGATCCAGAACATCAGCCCGAATGGATCGGGCGTCATCTCCGCCAGCAACATGGCAGGACTGGAGACGAACACGGCACCTACGAGAACAAGCAGGACCACGCTGAAGACCAGCATCACCCGTTTCACGTTGGTTCCAAGATAACGGCCAATCAATTGCGGGAGACTTTCCCCTTCGTGGCGGACAGAAAGCATGCCCGACAGATAATCATGCACAGCACCGCCAAAGATACATCCGAAGACGATCCAGAGGAAAGAAGAGATACCGAAGAGCGACCCCATGATGGCGCCGAAAATCGGTCCTGTGCCTGCGATATTGAGGAACTGTATCATATACACTTTCCACGTCGGCATAGGGATATAATCAACGCCGTCCTGCATGGCGTAGGCCGGCGTTTTTCTCGTAGTATCAATTTTAAAAATCCGTTCTATGAACTTTCCATAAAGGAGGTAGCCGAGAACGAGAGCCACCAACGAGAGAACAAAAGAAATCATCGTCTGTTAAACATTCAGAAGACGCTTTACGGTGTCTGAGATAGCCCTACCTTCAGCCTTTCCGGCCAATTCTTTTGATGCAGCGCCCATCACTTTGCCCATATCCTTCATGCTGGTAGCGCCGACCTTTGCAATGATCTCCTTGACGATCTTCTCCAAATCCTCAGCAGAGAGCTGTTTGGGAAGATATTTCTCGATGACAGTGACCTGAGCCAATTCGCCGTCGGCCAGATCCTGACGTCCCTGTTGTACATAGATAGCTGCAGAATCCTTGCCTTGCTTAACCAGTTTCTGCATGATCTTGACAGCATCGCCGTCCTCAAGAGTATCGTTGGCTCCCGGAGCGGTCTTGGCTTCAAGAAAATATTTCTTAATGTTACGAAGGGTGTCAAGGGCCACTTTGTCCTTCGCCTTCATTGCGGTTTTAATGTCTTCGCTGACTTGATCAAATAAGTTCATTGTATTTGTTTTAATAACTATCTGAAACTAATTACACGATTCTCATCTTCGGGTTCGTCCTTTGGCTTCTGGGCCACAGGTTGACTCTCTCCACCTTCCACCTTGATTACTTCCGGTTCAGGAACGGTCAGTGAGCGAGCATTGGAGATGATCTTCGGATCACGGTCGTAAGTCGGATTCTCCTCCATGATCGTGATAAAAGCATCATTGTCCAACTCCTCATCCGAGAGGACAACAAGTTTATATTGTCCAAAGAAATGCGACGACGACTGTGCCGTATTGCCATAGTATTTGTCGATGAGTTTCTGTTTCTTCTGTTCTTCGATGTCGCGTTTCTTTTTGGCTTCGATCTCAGCCTCGGTCATATTGATCACTTCCGTGCGATGCTTCTCGGCAATCTGCGGAATATCATCGGTGGTGAATCCTGTGGCGAGAATCGTCATCTTCACCTGATCGCCCAGAGAATTGTCAATGGCAGTTCCCCAGATGACATCGATATTACGATTGAATTCCGACATGAAGTTATGCACATCGTTCATCTCCTCCATTCTCAGTTCGGCCTTCTCGCTGAAAGAGACATTGAAGAGGATCTTGCGTGCATTCTTGACATCGTTGTTGCTCAGCAACGGAGAATTGAGCGCATCCTTCACAGCTTTACGGACACGGCCTTCGCCCGCTCCGTAACCGTTGCTCATCAAGGCAACGCCACCATCCTTCATGGTTGTATTGACATCAGCGAAATCCAAGTTGATGATACCCGGCAATGTGATGATCTCTGCGATGCTCTTTGCTGCAACTGTCAACGTATCATCGGCTTTTCCGAAAGCGTTCATGACGGTAAGTTCGGGATAGATCTCGCGAAGACGTTCGTTGTTGATGACCAGCAAAGCATCCACGTTCTTAGAAATTTCTTCAACGCCATTAAGTGCCTGCAGGATTTTTCTTTCACCTTCGAAGATGAATGGAATGGTAACGATGCCGACAGTCAATATACCCATATCCTTAGCGATGCGTGCAATGACAGGAGCAGCACCCGTTCCGGTACCACCGCCCATTCCGGCAGTGATGAAGACCATCTTCGTACCGTCGCTCAGCATGTTCTTGATATCATCTTTGCTCTCCTCAGCAGCCATCATAGCCCTTTCAGGTTTGTTGCCTGCACCGAGTCCCTGCGTAATTTCACGTCCGAGCACCAGTTTCATGGGGACATCCGAACGCTCAAGCGCCTGATTGTCGGTATTGCAAAGCACGAAAGATACATTGTGTATCCCTTCTTTGTACATGTGCGTCACAGCATTGCCGCCGCCACCACCAACTCCAATCACTTTAATGATTTTCGGAGCATCTGTAGGATAATTGAAATTCATTATTTTGTCGTCCATTGCTTTCAGGTATTTAGTTGAGTTCGTTCAATCCCTATTTTTTAGGTTCTTTATTATTTTCCTCTTTCTCCTCTTTCTCCTCCGTGTCGTCAAAAAGAGTACGGCCGAAGTTGTCGATAAATCTTTTGAAGACATGTGCGCTCTTCTTCTTTTCAGGTTTCTCCGATTTCTCAGGCTTAACCTCTTTCACTGGCTTCTCAGGTTTTACAACCGGTTCTTGCTTCTCCGGTTTCTCAACCTTCTCCTGCTTGATCTCGACTTGAGGAGCAGGTTCTTCCTTCTTCAGTTCACCTTCTCTGGCAAAAGCCTTAGCTACATCGATGATGGTCTTGCGCTCATGTTCGAAAGGTTTTCCCTCGATATGTGCGGCACAATTCTCAACGCTTTGGGCAAGAAGACCGACAGCAACGAGGTAAATAGGATTGCCTGCAACGACATCGCCCTTTTCCATCACATCATTGCGGATGGTAGCAAAACGTACATCCTTTTTCGTATGATCACGGATCACATCCGAGAGATATTTCAAGGAAGATCCACCGCCTGCAAGAACGATGCCAGCTCCGAGCTGCACATTGCTCTTCTCGATGCGATAATAGACATTCTCCAATATTTCATTGACACGAGCCTGTACGATCTGGTTCAGTTCGCTCTGCTTGATCTCCTTCATTCCCATTCCATCCGGTTTCTCCACCATGATAGTCGGATCGTTCTCTCTGTCCACCGTAGCACGGGCGTAGTTGATCTTGATTCGCTCAGCCTCTTTCTCGACGATGTTCAGATCCATGATATCTTTTGTGATCAAATTGCTTCCAAGAGGAATCACGCACAGATCGACCAGTTTTCCACCTTTGAAGATCGTAACGGAGGTTATGCCTCCACCGAAATTTACCAGGGCACAACCCAGCTCCTTCTCGTTGTCATTCAGTACGACATCAGCCAAAGCCAATGGCGAAACAAGTACGCCGGCCACGTCAATGCGAGCCTGCTCCTTGATGCTGTTGTTTATATTCTGTTGGATAGAAGGGCGACCGACGATCAACTTGTAGCAAGCTTCGATGCGTTTGCATGCAACGCCGACCGGATTGGGTTCAATTTTGTCATCCAGATAATAGGTGGGAGAAACGACATCCAGTACAGACAAGAGATCGGGACGAAATTCGAAGCACTCTTTATCCAAAGCATCTACCGCTTCATCCGTTACATCGCTGGTGTCAGCAAAGACCTTGCTGACCTTATGATTCACGGAGCGAATGGACTGACCTCCCACGCCTACATAAACCTTTCCGATTTTAGAACCATTGAGCTTGTTCTCCAGTTTGAGGACAAGTCGTTTGATTTTGTTGGCAGTCTCCTTTACGTTGTAAATGGAGCCTCTGCGAATGCAGTTCTCAGAATCTTCCATCTCATAGGCGAGAATTGAGAGTCCATTCGCATTTCTCGTACCCACAATTCCCACAATATGAGTGGATCCGAGATCGATTGCAGCAAAAAAGTTCGTGTAAGCCATATCTTCTATTTTTTAGTACAGACTATTTGTCCTTTAAATTTAAGATTAATAACGCTATATTTCTCCCAACCGATTTTGGGAATCGCCTGTTCATAGAACAAACGTAAGTTGTCGAGCTTCTCTTCAAAATTTTCAAAGCTTCCCAAGATAATTCTTTGATCACCAACCCTCGGAACCAGCTCCACCTCTTTGTCTGAATTGACATAGATCTGTTCGATCTGATTACTCCAAAAGTCATTTCCTTGCAAAAATAATGCAAATTTATATAAGTCGTTCTTTGCAAACTCTTTTTCCACATATCCAGTTGCAACAGGCACACGTATAACGGACCGATAGCTGACCGGCATTGTGGTGCCCTCGCTGTCAATATAGTAGTTCCCCGTAAGACTCATCACACGCAAGACAGGCATTTTCTGCGTCACCTCAATCTTGACCGTCCTGGCAGGAGTCTTGAACACTTGGACACTTGACAACATGGTGTTTTTCAAAAGATCACGTTCTATTTTTTCCGTATTGATCGTCCGCATTGGTTTATGCAGAGGCGAAAGTCCATCCTTCTGAAGTTGGGCGACCAAATCGACTTTAGAGACGAAATGCTTCTGCAGACTATCTGCCACGACGACCTGTATGCCACGGCATTCCGCATTATCCTTCTCTTTGTGGAAGATCAGCGCCGCGAACAGGATGTAGCCGAGCAGCATCAAATCGATCAATATGTAAAACAGACGAGCCACGAGCTATAGTTTTTTTGCCAAAATTTCTTTTACAGGTTCCACCAGACGATCTATATCACCGGCTCCAACCATCAAGACCACTTCATAATGACCGGACTCGATGAGGGCAGGCAATTCTGCCTTTGTACACATCTTCTTATCCTTTATAGTCATCTGATCATAAATGATCTTCGAAGTGACTCCCGGAATCGGCTGTTCTCGTGCCGGATAGATATCGAGCAGAATCAGTTCATCGAGCAAGGAAAGACTCTTTGCAAAATCGGCAGCAAAATCGCGAGTACGCGTATAGAGATGCGGCTGGAAAATACCCGTCAATTTTTTGTCTTTATACAGTTCTCGTACCGATTCGATGCAGGCCTTCAATTCAGCAGGATGATGAGCATAATCATCAATCAGGACCAGTTTATCGGTTTTAAGGTGGAATTCAAAACGGCGGTGCGCTCCGGCGAAGGTAGGCATTGCCTTACGAATTTCGTCAGGAGTTGCTCCGTTAAGCCAAGCCATAGCAACGGCAGCCACTCCGTTCTCTACATTGACAGGAACAGGAACGCCCAATTGCAAGTCGGAGATCCGGATATTCGGTCCTACAAAGTCGAAAAAGATCTCACCCTTCCCAATTCGTATATTTTCTGCATGGAAATCGCCTTCGGCCGAACCCGTATAGGTATACATCTTTACGCCTTCCTGCAAATGCGGCGTTACATTTATGCCCTTCTTAATCAAAAGGCATCCACCGGGACGGATCAAAGAAGTGAACTTTTCAAAGCTCTCACGATAGGCTTCAGGTGTTCCATAGATATCCAGATGATCCGGATCAGCCGCAGTGACGACAGCCATATAGGGACGAAGCCAATGGAAGGAACGGTCGAATTCGTCAGCCTCGAGAACGGCAAAATCGCTCTTGTCAGAAAGCATCAGATTGCTCTCATAGTTACGAACGATGCCACCCAAAAAGGCATTGCAGTCCACATGCGAGTTCTTCAGCAAATGGGCAAGCATAGAAGAGGTCGTTGTCTTGCCGTGCGTACCGGAGACGCAGAGGCTACGCATCGGATTGGTAATGATACCAAGCACCTGAGCGCGCTTCATCACCTCGAAGCCATGAGCCATAAAGTAAGCCAATTCAGCTTGATCGGTTGGAATTGCTGCCGTATAGACGACAAGTGTATCTTCAGGGTTCTTGAAAGCTTCAGGAATCAGATTCACATCGATAGTATAATGGATGTCAGCGCCCTCCTTTTTCAAAGCTTCCGTAAGCTCCGACGGCGTGCGGTCATATCCGGCCACCTTGATTCCTTGTGAAAGGAACCAGCGAATCAAGGCACTCATACCTATGCCGCCAGCTCCAACAAAATATACCGCTTTAACCTGTTCTCTATTCATCTTATTATTCTCCGATAATTTTAATAATTTCATCTACAATACGATCGGCACTATTGTGCTGCGCCAATGTTTTGATATGGCTGCTAAGAGACGCCAGCCGATCCTCATCATGGACAATGTCAAGTGCTTTATCGACGAGCAGTTCCTGCGCCTTTGCATCGGTGATCATCACAGCTGCATCCTTATTGACCAAAGCGAGTGCATTCTTCGTCTGATGGTCTTCAGCCACATTGGGAGAAGGCACCAGAACAACCGGTTTGCCCAACAGGCAAAGCTCTGAGATAGATCCTGCTCCGGCACGGGATATCACGAGATCAGCAGCCGAATAGGCATAGTCCATACGCGTGATAAAATCAGAACACCAGATAGGCATTCCGCGATAAGCCTTCAGCTTTTTGGATGCGTCGTTGTAATAATAACGTCCGGTCTGCCAGATCACCTGAACATCCGAAGCGAAGAACTTATCCAATCCCCCTTCGATGCTTCGGTTAATGGTACGTGCACCCAAGCTACCACCCACCACAAGGATGGTTTTCTTTCCCGGAGTAAGTCCAAAGAAAGCAAGAGCTTCCTCTTTTTTATTCTGTGCCTCTTCCAGATCTTTGCGAACAGGATTTCCTGTCATCACAATCTTGTCAGCCGGAAAGAAACGATCCATATTCTCATAGGCCACACAAATCTTATTGACCTTCTTCGACAAAAGCTTGTTCGTCACGCCGGCATACGAGTTCTGTTCCTGGATCAATGTAGGAATATGCAGTGATGAGGCCATCCAGAGAGTGGGTCCGCTGGCATATCCTCCCACACCGACAACGATATCAGGATTGAACTTGCGAATGGTCTTCTTGGCCAGACCCAAGCTGTGCATCAACTTGGAGAGCACCTTAATGTTGCGTAACAAATGAGCACGGTCAAAGCCACTGACCGGTAAGCCTACGATCTCATAACCAGCAGCCGGGACTCTGTCCATCTCCATTCGGTCTTCAGCTCCGACAAACAAGATCTCGGTATCGGGATAACGACTCTTGAATGTATTCGCGATAGATATGGCAGGAAATATATGACCTCCCGTTCCACCGCCACTTATGATCATCTTGTAGTGTTTCATATCTTTGATTCTGTTTCTGATTCTTTATTCTGATCTATTTCCACGAAGGAGTCTTTCGGGATGTCTTGAGCTCTCTCCACAAGGGCAGACACATCCGAAGGAGTCTTCTCGCTCGTTGCATTTGTCACAGGTGCAGCAGAAGACGTTTCCACAACAGGTTCCCCGACATTCAGATCTTTATCATCTTCTTCCGCTTCATTCCCAATATTAGCTGCAAAGCGACTCACACTGAGAATAATTCCGAAGTAGAGACAAGAGATGATGGTCGAGGTTCCGCCTCGACTCACCAAAGGCATCGGCTGTCCCGTGACAGGTATCAGATCCACCGCCACAGCCATATTCGTCAATGCCTGTAGCACGACAATCAATCCGCAACCAATCACCAGATATTTCGGGAACAGTTTATTGCCACACTTTCGTGCAATAATGCCCACTCGGAAAAGCAGCATAATATACAGGAACAACACGCCGATACCTCCGACGACAAATCCCAACTCCTCTATGATGATGGCATAGATAAAGTCTGAATAAGCCTGTGGAAGAAAGTCTCGCTGCTGACCACGTCCGGGAAGTTTTCCGAAAAGTCCACCGTTCGCCAATGCAATCTTTGCATGAACCACCTGGTAGTTGTCGTCGGTAATCTTAACCGTACCATCCTTATTATAATCGTCCCCCTTATCGTTAAACCTGTCGATACGTGTCTGCCAAGTAACGAAACGATCCGGGAGATATTCCTGGGCCGTCTTCTGCGGAATAAACTTGAGAGCCATGAATACGAGAAGGATGAAGAGGATCACAGTGCCAGCTGTTTTGACGAGATGGATGAACGATATCTGTCCAATGATCATCATCAGAAAGACGACCATAGCCAAAATGAATGCCGTAGAAAAATTCTCCGTCAAGATCAGCAGGCAGGTTATAAGCATAACAATGACGATACTCCAGTAAATCTGTTTCTCGGTAAACTTTCCCTTTCGGCTTAGCATGAATGCCACAAAGGTGACGCCGGATATCTTTGCCAGCTCGGAAGGCTGAAACTTGATACCCATAAAGTCCACCCAACGATGGGCGTCATTGACCTCCTCTCCTATCAAGGGCGTTAGAGCCAGGAAAAGGATGGCTAAAGGCAGAAGGGCAATCAGTAAGGAAAGATATTTACTGGGAATATTACACAAGGCAACCACAGAGACGCATCCGACGAGAAGCAAGGAGGCATGTCGCACGATAGGACCCCAATAATAGGGATTCTTATAGGCGAGCGTGCTGGAAGCACTGAATACCTCCGTCAAGGAGATCAGGCAGAGGAACAGGAAGATAATCCATACCACTCTGTCGCCCATGAATAACTTTTTCGTCAGATCCATTTCCTCGCTTTTTCTTTGCGGTTACAACTCACGAACGCATTGTTTGAACTGTTCGCCACGATCCTCATAGTTTTTGAAGAGATCGAAGCTTGCGCAGCAGGGAGAAAGAAGTACGGTATCTCCTTTCTTTGCCATCTTGTAAGCCTTATCAATGGCCTCTTTCATAGAAAGTGCATCTTCTATCTGATCCACTTTGCCATCAAAGAAGGCATGAAGCTTTTTATTATCCACTCCGAGGAAGATCAAAGCATGTACTTTTTCTTTAACCAATTCTTCTATCTCGGAATAGTCATTTCCTTTATCAGTCCCACCCAGGATCAATACAAGCGGAGTAGTCATGCTCTGCAGAGCATACCAACATGAATTGACGTTGGTAGCTTTGGAGTCGTTGATGTAGTCAACGCCATGAACACGAGCCACTTTTTCCAAGCGATGTTCCACACCTGCGAAGTCACTTAAGGAGGCACGGATGCGTTCATCCTTGATGTCTTCAACCTTGGCAGCAATGCCTGCGGCAAGTGAGTTATACAGATTGTGTTTGCCTGGCAACGACAAAGAATCTCTATCCATTGTAAAAGTTCCGTTTAACGTATTTATCACTATCTTCTTATCTTCAACATATCCTTTGGCACCTGCTTCAGGTGTCTCAGCAAAGGGATACAACGTAGCTGCCGGATGTCTTTTCTCAATCTCTTTAGCTACGATGGGGTCATCATTCCAGAAGATGAAAGCATCATCCTTCGTCTGGTTCTGGAGGATGCGCATCTTGGCATCTACGTAGTTCTGCATCTTGTATTCGTAACGATCCAGATGATCGGGCGTAATATTCAAGATGATAGCCGTATTGGCTTTGAAATCATACATATTGTCAAGCTGGAAACTGCTAAGCTCAATGACATAAACGGCATGAGGTGATTCTGCCACCTGAAGAGCCAAGCTGTTCCCTACATTTCCTGCCAATCCGACATCCACTCCGGCATTTTTCAGAATATGGTAGGTAAGCATCGTGGTGGTTGTCTTGCCGTTGCTTCCCGTAATACAGATCATACGAGACTTAGAGTATCGGCCGGAAAACTCAATCTCCGAAATGATATGGATTCCCTTATCCATTATCTTATGGATAATAGGCGCTTTGAATGGAATGCCAGGGCTCTTGATGATTTCATCCGCATTCAATATCTTCTCTTCGGTGTGACCTTTCTCTTCCCACTCAATCTGATGTTGATTGAGCATCGTCTTGTATTCATCCTTAATGGCCGATGAGTCTGATACAAATACATCAAAACCCTCTTTCTTTGCAAGGACGGCTGCTCCGGCTCCACTTTCTCCGGCTCCTAAAACCACAATTCTTTTTTCCATTTTCTCTTTTCTATTATCTCATCTTCAGAGTGACAATCGTCACTACTGCCAATATAATACAAACCAACCAAAAACGCACTACGATCTTCGATTCCGGCACAACGGCTCTCGGACGCTGTATCAGTGCCTGAGTTCCACTGAAGCCCGGCACCTGGAAATGATGGTGCAGCGGCGTCATCTTGAACACCCGTCGTCCTGTACCTGTCCTATGTTTCGTATATTTGAAATAGAAGACCTGTATAATGACGGACAGACTTTCAGCAAGAAAAATACCACAAAGAATCGGAACAAGCAACTCTTTGCGAATAATGATCGCGAATACAGCGATGATACCGCCCAACGTCAGACTTCCCGTATCGCCCATGAACACTTGCGCAGGGAAGGAGTTATACCAGAGAAAACCGATGGTCGCACCGCAGAAGGCTGCGGCGAACACAACCAGTTCCTCCGCTCCTGGAATGAACATGATATTCAGGAACGAGGCAAATTCAAAGTGGGCCGACATGTAAGCCAATATGCCCAACGCCATACCGATGATGGCTGAACAACCTGCCGTGAGTCCATCCAAGCCATCAGTCAGATTGGAACCATTGGAAACAGCCGTTACTACCAGAATAGTCATCAGTACAAACACGATCCAAGCGCCCTCTTCTTTGTAATCACCCATCCAGGAAACCAAAGATGCATAATCGAAGTTGTTGTTCTTCACAAACGGGATCGTTGTCTTCGTGGACTTGGTCTCTACTGTATGGAAACGAACCTCTTCAATCTTATTCTCATGACGTATCTCTGCATTTTCCTTAATAACCACATTGGGACTCATGTAGAGGACGACTCCGACAATAAACCCGAGTCCCACTTGTCCTACGATTTTGAATTTGCCGTGCATGCCCTCCTTGTTCTTGCGGAAGACCTTAATATAATCGTCTGCAAAGCCAAGTGCACCCAACCAAACTGTGGTGATAATCATCAACCATACATATATATTATTGAGTCGGCAGCAAAGCAGGACTGGAATCAGGATGGAGATGATAATGATGATTCCGCCCATCGTAGGTGTTCCCTTCTTGCTCATCTGGCCTTCCAATCCCAGGTTTCGTATGGTCTCGCCAATCTGAAGTTGCTGCAGTTTATTGATAATACGACGTCCAATAGCCGTAGAGATAAAGAGCGACAGGATCAGAGCCAAGCCTGAACGGAAAGAGACATATTTGAACATTCCCGCACCCGAGACATCCAGTTTGTCCAGATAGTTAAACAGATCGTATAGCATATCTTTGTCGTTATATATTATTAGATGTATCCGATTTCTGAGCAGCAAAAATCTCTCTCAGTTTCTCGCGATCGTCAAAATGATGTTTCACTCCTTTGATTTCCTGATAATCCTCATGACCTTTGCCTGCGACAAGGATGACATCACCCTTCTGCGCCAGCTCCGTGGCTGTCCGTATGGCCTGCGTCCGGTCAGTAATACACAGCGTATGCTGCATAGCCTTTGGAGTCAGTCCGGATGCCATCTCACGAATGATCTCATCGGGATCTTCAAATCTGGGATTATCGGATGTCAAGATCAGTTTGTCACTGAGACGTGCTGCCTCTTTTGCCATCAAAGGACGTTTACCCTTGTCGCGATTACCACCGGCACCGGCAACTGTGATGACGCGCCCTTTCCCTTCAAGCACTCCGTGGATTGCATTCAGTACATTTGTCAACGCATCGGGTGTGTGTGCATAATCCACAATAGCTGTATATCCAAGCGGTGAATGGATGGTTTCAAAACGTCCGGCTACAGGATAGAGAGAACTCATTGCTACAAGGACCTCCTCAGGATCCTTACCTAACGTAACGGCTGCGCCATATACGGCGAGTAGGTTATAGGCATTGAAGCGGCCTACAAAATGGACGTATATCTCATGACCGTCAATCACCATCTCCGTACCATCAAGATGCGACTCAAGGATTTTTCCTTTGAAATCGGCAGCAGTCAGGAGAGAATAGGTGAGCTTGCGGGACTTGGTGTTTTGAAGCATCACGGGTCCTGTCTTATCGTCGAGATTTGTAAGAGAGAAAGCTTTGGCGGGCATATCATCGAAGAACTTCTTCTTGGCCTTCATGTAATTCTCGACGGTCTTATGATAATCGAGATGGTCACGCGTAAGATTGGTAAAGATACCACCATCAAACGAGAGTCCGCTGATACGTCTCTGATCTATGGAATGTGAACTGACCTCCATAAAGACATATTCACAACCTGCCTTGTACATCTGAGCTACCAGCCGATGCAAAGTGATCGGATCCGGCGTCGTATGGTCAGTGGGAAGGGCCTCGCCATCGATGTAATTGCACACCGTGGAGAGCAAACCTGCCTTATGACCGAGTTTACGGAAAAGATTGTACAAAAGAGTGGCGATCGTCGTCTTTCCATTCGTTCCTGTGACGCCGACCAATGTCAATTTCTTTGAAGGATCTCCATACCAACGAGAGAGAAGAACACCCAAGGCATAAGCAGAGTCTTTCACCCGAATGAAGGTTGCACGTTCTGCAAACGCTTCGGGAATCTCTTCACAAACGATGGCAGAGGCTCCTTTCTCAATGGCACTTTCAATATAGGAATGACCATCCACATCCACGCCGCGTACAGCCACAAACATAGAGCCACGGCTCACCCGGCGGGAGTCTTCCTGAATATCCTTAATATCCACGTTGTCAGCGCCCATCACTTCAAGGGTTTTGACTGCACTAATCAATTCTTTTATTTCCATATCACTTCAAAGTTATCAAAATAGTTTGTCCCCGGACGAGGCCATTGCCAGCCGGAATATTCTGTGAGACTACACGCCCGGCGCCAGATAATCTGACCCGAAGGCCTGCCCTTTCAAGCAGATAAACAGCGTCTTCAGCACCCATACCTACAACAGAGGGAACTGAATTCTTACGAACCACTATATTGTTCAATTTCATTCTCTTTGTTGCCGTGTCTTCCGAAGCCGTAATCCACTGAGACAATTGTGCTACCGGATTAGAGACCACGCCGAAGCGCGTCAGCAGATCCAATGTAGAGCGACGCAGGCCGTTCTTGACATGCGGCAAAAGCACTGCGGCTGAATCTCTCGGCATGGCAGCCAGATCATAAGAGATGTGACTGGAATAGATCTTCTCGGCAATGTTCTTCACCACTTCTCCTGACATCGTACCACCGGAAGCATATCCAATGCTGGGCTGACGGATCACAGTAATGCAGCTATACTTGGGATTGTCGGCAGGGAAATATCCGCAGAAAGCAACCGAGTGACCGGCTGTACGATAGACACCTCCACTGGCAATCTGCGCGGTACCGGTCTTCCCGGCAATACGTACCACATCCGAATGGGCGGGCTTGCCGGTTCCCTTTTCAACTACGCCAAGCAACATATCTTTGATGATAGCCAATGTACGCGGTTTGCAGATACGCGGCACAACCACTTCCGGTTCGAAGGTCTTCAACACCTTTCCTCCGCGAAGGATTTCCTTGACAAACATTGGACGCACCATGGCGCCATTGTTGGCAATGGCATTGAAGAAGGACAATGTATAAATAGGCGGAATCTGTGTCTCGTAACCGAATGACATCCATGGAAGAGTCGTCTGACTCCAATAATGACGCTTGTCGTTCGGCCAGCGGATCTTTGCATGACCTGCTCCGGGAATCTCCAGACGAAGATTGGCCGTCATACCGATACGGTGCAGTCCACGGACAAAAGCCGTAGGATTTTTAGAATAGCCGCGGAGAATCAGCTTGGCAACACCGATATTGGATGAAAACCAGATAGCCTGTTCCGCCGTAATCCTTCCATAACCACCATGATTGGCGTTGTGGTCGGTCATTCTCGAACCGGCATACATGAAGACACCGTTTCCGACATCTACCGTATCGTGCGGCTGTACCAGACTGTCATCGAGAGCCACCATCATTGATGATACCTTGAAGGTTGAACCGGGTTCTATCTCGTCGGCCACAGCGTGGTTCTTCGTCTCGGCATAGACGCCTGTTCTGATACGCGCCATATTGGTGATGGCTTTGATTTCACCTGTAGCGACCTCCATGACAACGGTCGTACCGCTCTCGGCATCGATCTCACGCAACTTGTCGAGAAGGGCTTTCTCAGTAATATCCTGAATATTGATATCGATTGTAGTGCGAATATCCTGACCATCTACAGGCTCCACCTCGACCACATTGGTCCAGGCACCGCCCACACGCTGCACAGAACTGATGCCAGCCTGTCCGCGAAGCACGGAATCGTACTGCATTTCAAG
>CAZIVE010000042.1:2331-7039 GCA_964542435.1 uncultured Parabacteroides sp. | reverse complement strand
TATTCGCGATAACTGCCGACGGAACGGTCCTGCAAAAGATGCGAAAGACAATAGGACAGCGAGTCGATGCCATTGTGTTTGGATGTGAGGAACGAGTCCCGACGAAAACCGTCTGCCTTGAAGTCGATGTAGAGATAGTAACGAGGCACGCTGGTTGCCATGAGCTTTCCATCCGAAGAATAGATATTGCCACGCATCGGAAGAATCAGATGGTTCGGTTTTTTCTGCCCCTCTGCCACTTTCTCCCACATGGCACGTTCTACAAAGGTAGTTTTGAAAGCACGGGCGAGAATGGCGACTGCGATAAGGACAAAAAACACCACAATCACAAAATACCAGAACATAATTCCGCCATCCTGATGATCCTTATTCTTTTTTATCTCCTCGTCCTGCATATCTACTTATATAATTCATAAGGAGGTTCCTTTGCCCCTTCCATGTTCAGGCCCTGTTCTTTGACCAGTTCCTCGACCTGCGATTCACGGCTGTTCGTCGTAAGTTCCGAAGAGGTTGAAATAGCCTCGTAACGCAAATCACGCGCCTGCTGCTGCAGATGATCTATCTCCTTCAGTTTCTGCATACAGTTGTAGCGGTTGGCGATAAAGAAGATGATCAAGAAGAACACGAAGAGAATGATCCTCATGTGCTTCGTGATGAAGTCTTCCGTAAGGATACCTCCACCAAGCACATAAAGGAGCGTGAGCTTTCTCTCTCTCCTCTTGTTTCTGTTATTGGTCTGTTTATCTTCCATCTTTCATCTGCTTTTCATCTATATCTTTTCTGCGATCCTCAGTTTGGCGCTCCTCGAACGTGGATTATGAACCATCTCCTCGTCCGAAGGGACCGTCACTTTCCCGATCATTCGAATCGGAGATTGCAGATTCCCATAAAAGTCCTTTTCCAAATGTCCCTCGATGTTGCCGCTCTTCATGAAGTTCTTCACCAACCGGTCCTCTAAGGAGTGATACGTCATCACCACCAGTCTTCCGCCGGGCTTCAAGACCTCCAAAGTCTGTTCGAGCATTTCACGCAAAGCCTGCAACTCGTCATTGACCTCGATGCGCAATGCCTGAAAGACCTGTGCCAGGAACTTTTTCTCTTTATCGCGGCCACAGAACGGCTGTAGAACATCGGCCAACTGTGCGGTCGTTTCAAGAGGACTCTTGTCCCGAGCTTTCACAATGGCAGTTGCAACGGATCTGGCATTCTTCACTTCGCCGTAAAGGCGCAACAGATCGGCCAAGGCATCTACGCTCAAAGTATTGACTACATCTGCAGCCGTCTTTCCCGAACGGGCATTCATACGCATATCCAACGCTCCGTCAAAACGAAACGAAAAACCGCGCTCCTTCTCGTCGAAATCATGCCACGAAACGCCAAGGTCGGCGAGCAAGCCGTCGACCTTTCCATTCATTTCGTAATAACGTGCGAAGTTATACAGATATCTGAAGTTACCGCGCACAAAGGTAAAACGAGGATCGTTAGGAATGTTCGCCTCAGCATCTGCATCCTGATCGAACCCGAAAAGCCGGCCGCCGTCACCCATTCTGCGCAGAATCTCTGCCGAATGGCCGCCACCCCCAAATGTGACATCCACGTAAATGCCGGCGGGCTTTATTGCAAGACCATCCATGCACTCTTGCAGCATCACAGGGACATGATAGCGACTTTCCTCTTCTTCCATTCTTTTCTCGTTCGTCTCTAACCTCTTGACAGCTTAACCTTCTTTGTTTTATCTAAGAGTGTTTGCTCCGCCAATCTGAATGTAAAATTACACATTTATAAAATCAGTATCCAAACTTTTCTATCTAAATGTGTAAAAAAGTTTTCAACATGGGGAGGCGATGGCCTTGTTCCTGAAGCCAATTTCCCTGCACGGAAATGGGACTAAGAGCTCCAAAAATGACTTTTCCTCCAGGGAAATCGATTTTTGATGCTTTAAAAATGAAAGTTCAAGGTGGAAAATCGATTTCAAGAGCTTCAAAAATGACTTTTCTTCCAGGGAAATCCATTTTTGATGCTTCAAAAATGAAAATTCAAGGAGGAAAATCGATTTTGAGAGCTTCAAAAATGGATTTTCCTCCAGGGAATGCCCTTTTTGACTTGTATAGATATTCCCCTGTACCGGAACATCCTTTTTAGCTGTAAACGAAAAGATCGCGAAGGAAACCCTCGCGATCTTTTGCAACGTATCGAATGATATCCTATTTCACAAATTTGGCTGCGAGAAGATACTTGGCACTTTCAGCAGCTGCCTGGAACTGTTTGTAACCCTTCGGCAGATTGATGTTGGACGGAGCCTGTTCGATTTCAACGAAGAAATCCTGGATGCCGTTCTTGTAAGCCTGAGTGAAGATATTCTGGAAATTCATCTCACCGGATTGACCGAGGATATAGCTATCCTTGATGTGCAAAGCACGGATACGATCAGCATAATTGCGCATATAAGCGACAGGATCCTGCTGTCCCATGACGGTCCAGTAAACATCCATCTCGAAGACGACCAGATTCTTGTCTGTGTTCTTCAGGAACAGATCGTAGATGTATTCACCTTTGCGAGCGCGACGTCCGAAAACGGCTTCTTTACCACCCTCTTCAACACGGCTGAACTCCATATCATGGTTGTGATAACCGAACTGTGGACCAGCGGCTTTCACAATCTTACCGGCTTCGTTGAACACTTCGCAAACATACTTTGTCTCTTCGATGCTGCGTGTGCTCGGAAGACCCGGCTGAATCAGGAACTTGCAACCGATCTCTGCATGGTCAGCAGCTGTCTTCTTCCAATATTCCTGAATGGAAGCGAAGTTATCCTTCGTATATTCACGAACGGGAGGATTGACATGGGAACTGACGATCTTCAAACCGGCACCGTCACAATGTTTCTTGAATTCTGGAAGCGTCATATTGTGCAGCTTACCGTTGTTATAGCCGGCCAATTCAAGGTCTGTATAACCCATTTGAGCCAGCTTCTTCAGATTGGCATCCAGATCACCTTCATACAATTCGTTGAAAAGGGAATAGATCTGAAGTCCTATTTTCTTCTTACCGGCTGTCTCGGCAACCGAAGGCATAGCATTTGACATGGACTCGGCAGCACTCAGCTTTCCGGCCATCAGTCCTCCCAAGGCAATCAGGGAAGAACGTTTAAAGAAATCTCTTCTGTTTATCATAGATTAAATATTTAAAGATTAGAAATCTGTCTGTTTTTATGACACAAATTTAATTCTTTTATCGCTAATATCACAAATTATTCGAAAAACAGCCCTTTTTCTCAAAGATTAAATCCAAGGACTGCCACTTGCGGTTCTTCTCCACGCGTATCGGCATTGTTGAGACGCATCGTCACGGTCTTGCTTTCGCCCGGGAAGAGGAAGAGGTAATTGTCACTGAAATAGACGGGCAGCATGCGCTCGCCTTTGTTGTCAACCACCTTCAGACGAACCATCAGAGCGGGTGTTGAAGAGTCGTTCTTGAGCGTCGTGGTGAGTTGCCATCCGTCGGCTGTCTTTGACTTGTCTGTACTGACCGTCAGATTCGTCTTGGGAAGAGCATTTAAAGCCTGGTAATTGCCATCTTCCTTACCTTTCCAATAGACATTTTCCGAAACAGTCTTTCCGTTCTCTGTCATCGTCAGTTTAATGAAATAGACATCCGTCAGATCGCTGGGATAATCAACCTTGAAGCACTTGACGGTAGTATCTTCATTACTGCCGACCGTTGCCGTCTGCTCCCATTTCTTCGTGCCGTTCATATCCAGGACCTGAGCGGTGACAGTAAGCGAAGGATGAGAGCCTGCACTGTAATTCACCACTTCGATATTATCATCAACGGGATTCCACTGCACATGCAGCGGTTCGTTGGCCTTCTTGCAGCCGAAGTAAGCAGCTGTCGGATCCAAATAGTAATCGTACGTCTGCCAAACCATCGAAGGCCAGCAAGGATGACTCATCCAAAGTAACAGACCTTTTCGGTTGGAGCTGCGGCCTTCGAACATGCCACGATAACCGTTATAGTTGATCCACTGCGCACGATCGGCGAACTGCTCAGCGCTGTTCGACTGTCCGAATGCTTTTTCTATGATTTGATTGAACGAAGCGGCTGCCTGAGCACCTTCCAGCGTATAGTCATGCATTCCCCACTGACTGCTTTGAGGCCAGAGAGAATCGGGATTGAATGTCAGTTTCAGACTTTCCCAGTTCATGACATTAGGCATGCCTCGTTCGCTGTGGAACTTATCCTTACCATAAAGCAGGTAATAATCACGCGGAGGAAGTGCGCGGTATGGGCCGCCGCCGCTGACAACGCCACCTGCAGAATTGGGAATGTAATGGATTCCCGGATGCCAGATTGGCAAGCCCTGATCCAAAGCATTGTTGATGGCAGCCGGCGGATTGCCTTCGTTACGACCAACATACAAACCAATGGAAGCATGATTGCGGATATGCATCACGTAATCTTTGGCATTGGCCATGAACATGGCATTATCATCCGGATCAGGTCCATCGGCAGGATTGGCCAGCCAGAAGTCCTGCCAAACCATCACGCCGTATTTGTCGCAGGCATCGTAGAATTCCTCATCACCAATCTGTCCGACCCAGTTGCGGATCATGGTGAAGTTCATGTCGGCATGATATCCGACAGCCGCATCGTATTCACGTCCACGGTAGTTCAGGTTCGATTCGCCGAAGCCCCAGTTTCCACCGCG
>CAZIVE010000042.1:0-2231 GCA_964542435.1 uncultured Parabacteroides sp. | reverse complement strand
CACCTCAGCAAGGACACGGGCAGAAGTCGTATCGGGAAGTGGAAGCTCTGCACGAACGAAAGGATTTTCAATCGTGACAGCTCCGCTATGCGTCAGATAGACATCGTTCCAGATACCGATGTTACGTCCGCGGATCGTAGGTATCCAGTCCCAACCAATAGAAGAATGGAACGTTGGATTATCCGCACCGAGGATTCCGCCGTTCTGATCCGGACTCATTCGGTTCTGTTCCTTGATAGCTCCAATGTTTACATTCTTGATGATCTCAACCGCCAAGACGTTCTCAGCACCACGTTTCACAAGATTCGTCACATCAAACTTTCCGTGCATGAAAGCACCTTCAATGCGACCGATCTTCTTTCCGTTCAAAAAGATATTGGCTTTCCAATTGATACCGTCGAAATTGAGGAACAGACGTCCGCCATTGAAAGAAGCAGGAACGGTGAAAGCTCTGCGATACCAGAAGTTGGAATTGAAAAACGATTCAGAGATCTGGAGCTGGTTGTCAGAATAGTTCGGATCGGGAAGGGCACCGATATTATGATAGCTGGAGAGCACGGTTCCAGGAACAGTGGCAAGAATCCAACCCTCGGTCTTGAATGTCGGCGAAGAGATCAGTTCACCACTCGCTTTCACGTCCGAAGCACGTTGCAAGCGCCATTGTCCGCCGTCGAGAAGTGCTTTTGAACCTTCTGCAGCTGGTGTTGTTTTCGGACGAGCCACCAATCCTCCTTTACCCCAAACTTCCATTTCACTCAAGACATATCGTTTGCCATTGGCAGAGCGCGTCATGAGCAGACGGACATAACGTCCGGTCGCTGCTTTTGCCAGCTTAATTTCATCTTTAAGCACTGCACCGCCCGTGAGAGTTGCAATTTTGGTCCAATTGGCTGCGTCATCAGAGACCTGCACTTCGCCGGCCGTGGCTTTGTTGATCCAATAAAGATCCAATTTGTCGAACGTGGCTTTGGCACCTAAATCCACGTAAACCCATTCCGTGCCACTTCCCAAACTCATCCACGCACTGTTGAAATATTTGGAAGGTGTAACCAGCTGCTTCTGCATGCCGGAATAGAAATCCCAGTCGCTGAAGCTCCACTCCTGAGCACCTGCCATTTTCAACTGGATGCGATAATAGGCGTAGTTGACCGGCTTCGCAAAGGAAAACTCCAATTTGAGGTTGCGCGTAGGCTGAGGTTTGGGAAAATCAAAATGAAACGAAGGCTGAGGCTCATTCGGATTGACCTTCGGAGCCTGATAGGTGCGCATCGGAACATCCGTACCCGGATATTCATCTCCTTTTTGCGTACCTAACGTTGTCCAATGCTGCCCATCATTAGAACCGAGGCATTCGATATCGAAGCCTTTGGCAGAGCCATACGTAACAGAGCCACGAAGAGAAATCTTCGTAGTCGGTAACGAACAGTTTTTCAAAGCCAGCTGCAGATAAGTATCCGTTCCGGTAAAGCGATAATGAGAGTCCACTTTACCGTCAAACAGCCACTCGCGTTCACGACGCTGCAGTGGGCCGGAAGCCGTTGAGACTTCAATCGTAGCAGGCTGCGTTTTGCACAGACGTCCGTCCGTGATGAGCTGAGCCGTAAGGTTGTAATCGTAAATTGAGGACTGATAAGCGCTCCTCAGCAGGGCAACATTACGATAAGTTGTATTATCGGGCACCAATGCAGGAGCAAAATTCTCATCTGGGTTGCCCGGATAAATGCCGATGCCGCGATTCAGCTTATTGTCGGTAGCCGAAACCATGACAGGCAAAGCTAGCATCGCAGCAAATAGGATGTTTAAGTGTTTCATGTTGAATAAGGATTTCCATTGAACAATTGCACGAAGGTAAAGAAAATTAGGGAATCTGTGTACGATAATCGGGAGATTTCATAAAAAAGATAAAAAAACGGAGGAGGATGCAACGAACCGGCAGCGACCAGCATCTACATCATTGAACACGGTATAAAAAAAGGATTTTCATACAACAACATATAAGGTAAAATGAATGCCCTGTTCATGAGATAGAGTGAAATTTTCGATACAGGAGCCGCCTTGAGACAAGGCGACTCCTGTTTTTTATCCTCAAAGACGAACTTTTACAATGAAAAGTTGATTTTGGATCCATCAGATCTGTGCTTCTCGCACTGAAAAATGGGAAAAGTTGCATCAAATATGGACTTTTCAATTCAAAAGTACACATCTGATGCATCAAAAACCACCTTACCGGT
>CAZIVE010000041.1:19605-22681 GCA_964542435.1 uncultured Parabacteroides sp. | reverse complement strand
ACGGCAGGAAGTCCTTGATCCATCAAGCGTTCGTTCACGACCAAGAGAAGTTCCGACTGCGTATAGGACTTCCCTTGGTAGCTGTGAAGCAGGCTGTCGATGATCAGATAACGTTCTGAAGCATTCTTATTCTTCGGCATTTCTACATAATTTTAGTCAACGTTCCAAACTGCTTCGGGATCACCTTCGAATGCATCGTCGATGGTCTCGTCGTCATAACCCATATAACCATTGTACTCATCATAGTGACTTTCATAGCGACCATCATAGGAGTCATAATCACGGTCATAGTTGCTCATTTCATTTTCTTCATTCATCTCGTTTTCCAAATCGTTTTCATTTTCCATATTCATTACCCTTTATTTTTAAATGTTGATGCAAAATTGAAGTTCACATATGCAGTCTATTTGCACAAGTCAGGAAATGTTTGGTTGAAGGGGTTATTCAACCACCTTTTCAACCTTTTTGACTCGCAAAGTTCTTACGGAAGGCTTAGAGAAGTCGATTACCCAGCCATGTTTCAGCATGAACCTCGTACCTATAATTCCAAGAAGTTGATATTTTTCATCTATATGTACTTTTTGCAAACCATTATTATCCGGCAGGATCACGAAGCGTTCTGTGTAAGTCTGACGTTCAAACTCGAAGCTGAATTCTACGACATCCGATTCATGCTCTGTTCCTTCAACGCCGAATGTCCTATTGTTAGAAGCGACGACCTTCATTTCATCCTTGAATTGTTTGGCGAGACGAGGGTCGACATAATTCGAGTCCGAACCTGTGTCAAGTAATATAGGTATAAAATATCCCTGAAACTGAATCTGTATCAAAGGGAGTGATGTTCTCTGAAAGCTGTAATTAAGTGGATAGTTCATTGTTTCGTATTTTTGATTACGCAGCAAATGTAGAGGACACTTATGAACTGTATCTGCACAAGTCAAAAAAGGATGTTTGCATTACTCACTTACTTTTCATTTCTCTCTTCTCCTCTAATATAATAGATGTAGTCAAGAGATTTATCTGTAAAAAGCTTGGGGGAAAGAAAAACAATGAATAATTTTGTTAGTGAAAAAAGAGTACGAACAACTTATATCCATTATCATGAAACTAAAAATCACAAGTTGCATCATGGTCCTCAGCACAATCCTCTGCGTAGGCGCACAGGCTGCCATCCAGCCTTCGGTAGTAGATCAGACGATCCAGACACTCACGAGCAAAAACGCGGGTGACAAAGCCGGCATCGAGAAGGGCGTACGTCAGACAGCCGCCTTATGGCAGACGACCGACGGCACCGATCAGGAATTCCAAAAGTTCTGCGAGAGCAACTACATTGCCGACGCGAGCGAGAAATACCAGATCTTCCAGAAGATCAGCGACTATCTGGAGGGCATCAACGGGTTCAACAACGAGATATCGCTGCGTCTGCGCTGGAACACGGACATCAACACAGGGAAGCTCTACCCCATCGATGAGATGTTCACCGCCTATCAGCCGTGGAACCACATGTCCGAAGATTTTTATCAGAACAAGATCGCCTTTTACCTGACGCTCAACTTCCCGCATCTCACTTTACCGGAGAAAGAGGCCTTAGGCAACGACCGCAAAGCATGGGCCTACGCACGACTGGGCGACATGTTCACCTCGCGCGTTCCTGCTGACATACTGCGTGAAGAGGGCAATGCCTCGAGCGAATCGGACATTTATATCGCCTCCTACAACATCTATATGGGCAGCGTCACCGACAAAAGCGGAAAGATTCTCTTCCCGAAGGATATGATCCTGCTGGCCCATTGGAACCTGCGCGACGAGCTGAAGGCCGACTACAGCAAAGGCGCCGTAGGACTGGACAAGCAGCGCACCATCTACGAAGTGATGAAACGCATCATCGCCCAGGACATTCCCGTGGAGATGATCAACGCAGGCAACTATGTATGGAATCCTTTTGCCAACACCCTCACGCAGGACGGCAAGCCCGTACAGGGAAAGGCGGAAGGTGCAGCGCGTTATCAGCACATCCTGAATTTCTTCCATGCCGAACAGGCCGTTGACAAATATACCGGCGATACCTACATCGACCGCAAGTTCAACAACGAGATGGAGATCTCGCTCCCGGATGTAAAAACCCTGCTCGACAACTTCCTCTCAGCTCCCGAACTGAAATCGGTGGGCAAGATCATCAGCAAACGTCTGAACCGCAAGCTGGAGCCGTTCGACATCTGGTATGACGGATTCAAGACGCGCAGCAACATGGACGAAGACAAGCTCACCGCGATGACGCGCCAGCTCTATCCCAATCCCGAAGCCGTGAAGAAGGATCTTCCGAACATCCTCACCAAGATGGGATTCACGCCCGAGAAGGCCCAATGGATCGCAGACAAGGTGGTCGTTGATCCCGCCCGCGGTTCCGGTCATGCCTGGGGAACCGGCATGAGAGGCGCCAAGTCGCATCTCCGCACCCGCATCGCTGACAACGGCATGGACTACAAAGGCTACAACATCGCCATTCACGAGTTCGGCCACAATGTGGAACAGACCATCTCCATGAACGACGTGGACTACTACATGCTCTACGGCGTTCCGAACACCGCCTTCACCGAAGCGCTCGCCTTCGTATTCCAGAAAAACGACCTCCGGCTGCTGGGCCTCGAGCAGAGCAATCCCGAAGCCGAATCGATGGAAGTGCTGGACAAGATCTGGGGCATGTATGAGATCTGCGGCGTCTCGATGGTGGACATCGGCACATGGGAATGGCTCTACGCCCATCCCAACGCCACCGCCGAAGAGCTGAGAGACGCTACGATTGCCGTGGCCAAAGAGGTATGGAACAAATACTACATGCCGATATTCGGTCAAAAGGACGAGACGATCCTCGCCATCTATTCGCACATGGTGGACACGCCGCTCTATCTTCCGGCCTACGCTATCGGACACCTCATCGAGTTCCAACTCAGCCAATATTTCGAGGGCAAACAGATTGCCACTGAGATCGAACGCATCTACAGCCAGGGCCGCCTCACGCCCAACGTCTGGATGAAACAGGCCACAGGCAATTCCCTCACCGTAGATCCGATGCTGA
>CAZIVE010000041.1:0-19505 GCA_964542435.1 uncultured Parabacteroides sp. | reverse complement strand
TTCAACCATGGTTAAAAATTATTTTCACTATTGTGATAGAAAGTTTTAACCATGGTTGAAACTTTATTTGACCATGGTTAAAATATTTTTCTTCAAAGGATAGAGTCCGAAAAGATAAGCAAAGAGCAAAAGAGAAACGGCAGAAAACGAAAAATAAAGTTACGAATAATAATTTTTGACGTAAAAGGATAACATATATGAATAAATGATTAAGTTTACGGCAAATTACATACAACCTAAAATTTAATAATCATGGTGGACTTTAATAACCTTGAAGTTGCTTTTTCTTCCAAATCAGAAAGTGAGCTGAAAAATGCTTATCTACTTTACAACTCGATCAAACATCCCGGTTTGGTGAAGTTCTTGAAAGTTGCCTCCAACATTGCTTTAGCCATCCATTTTCCGATGGCATGGGCTGTAAAGCCGACACTGTACAAACAGTTTGTAGGTGGAGAAACACTGGAAGATTCCGCTAAGACCATAGACCATTTGATGAAGTTCAACGTACAATCAACGCTCGACTTCTCCGCAGAAGGCGCTCAGACTCCAGAAGGAATCAAGGCCACATTCGACGAGACGATGCGTTCGATAGACTATGCAAAGGGCAACAACAAACTGGCATTCGCCGTGTTCAAACCGTCAACCATCACGACGGATGAGCTGCTGGCAAAGGCTTCCGAAAAGAGAAGTGAACTGACCATCGACGAGATGAAGCAGTTCCGTGAATATCGCGACCGCTTTGCAGCTTTCTGCAAACGCGCCTTCGACAATGACGTACGTCTGATCATCGACGCCGAGGATTACTGTTTCCAGGATGCCATCGACGAACAGACCGACGAAATGATGCGTCTGTACAACAAGAAACGCGCCATCGTCTTCGCTACCCTGCAGATGTATCGTCACGACCGTATGCCTTATCTGGAGAGAATCTACAAGGATGCATGTGAGAAAGACTACATCGCCGGTGTGAAATTCGTCCGCGGTGCCTATATGGAAGAGGAACGCGCACGTGCAGCTGCCATGGGTTATCCCGATCCGATCTGCAAAGACAAACCGACCACCGATGCCAACTATGATGCCGGCGTTGCTTACGCTATGGACCATCTGGATCATTTCGAGATCTTCATGGGCACGCACAACGAAGACAGCAACTACAAGCTGGCTAAGCTGATCGACGAAAAAGGCATCGCTCACAACGATCCACGTATCCACTTCGCACAGTTGCTGGGTATGAGCGACAACATCTCTTTCAACCTCGCTCACGAAGGCTACAATGTAACGAAATATGTCCCGTATGCTTGCGTCAATGACGTCATTCCGTATCTTGTTCGCCGCGCTGAAGAGAACACCTCTGTAGCCGGACAGACAGGACGTGAACTGCGTATGCTCAGCGCAGAAATGGCACGTCGTAAGAATGCCAAGAAATAGGTTGCGATTCAGCCGATAACTGATGAACCACAGAATGATCATCCCGTTGCTCCTCGTCCCGATATTCGGGACGGGGGCGACTGTGGATGCACAACAGCATAAGCCGCTCAACATCGTCCACATCATGACGGACGATCATTCCTATCAGACAATCAGCGCTTACGGCAGCGCCATCAGCAAACTGGCACCTACGCCAAACCTTGACCGGCTCGCCGCCCGCGGCATGCTTTTCCGCAGAGCCTACGTCGAAAATTCACTCTCTACTCCTAGCCGCGCCTGCCTGATGACAGGCCTTTACAGCCATCAGAACGGCCAACGCATGTTAGGAGCCGGGATTGACACCACAAAGACATTCTTCACCGAGATTCTACAGCAGCACGGCTATCAGACCGCCATCATCGGGAAATGGCACATGCAGTGCGAACCGAAAGGCTTCGATTACTATCGGGTGCTGCGCGATCAGGGTGAATACTACAATCCCGTCTTTAAAACAAAAGATTCACACGGACAATATATAGAGGAGAAAGGCTATGTCTCGACGCTCATCACCGATCATGCGATCGAGTTCCTGGATCATCGCGACAAAAGCAAGCCCTTCTGTCTCATGATCCACCACAAGACGCCTCATCGTAACTGGATGCCCGATCTGAAATACCTGAATCTGTATGAAGATGTGGACTTCCCTCTTCCCGAGACTTTCTACGACGACTATTCCACACGCTGCGATGCCGCCCGCACCGAAGAGATGCGCATCAAAGACCACATGACACTGATCTACGATCTGAAGGTGCAGGAGTTGATGGATTCAGCCGCTTATAAGAATGAAGCGCACCGCCAGCAATGGCCCTGGTCGTTCAATCGTTTGAGTCAGATGGAACAAAAGATATGGAACGATTCCTACGGTCCGAAAAACAGAGCCTTCATCAATCAGCATCTGACGGGCAATGATCTGCTTAAATGGAAATACGAACGTTACCTGAAAGACTATCTCCGCTGCATCAAATCCATTGACGACGAAGTGGGCCGCATCCTCGACTATCTGGACAAGAACGGGCTGACCGACAACACCGTCATCGTCTATACATCCGATCAGGGCTTTTACATGGGCGAACACGGATGGTTTGACAAACGCTTCATGTATGAAGAGTCATTCCGCACGCCGCTGATCATCTCCTATCCCGGACTGACCAAGAAGGGAAGCAAGTGCGACGAACTGGTTCAGAACATCGACTATGCGCCGACCTATCTCGCGATTGCAGGTATAACGGAGCCCGATTATATGGTGGGACGTTCGCTGATCCCGATTCTCGGAGGCAAGACACCATCCGACTGGCGCAAATACCTCTACTATCATTTCTACGATTATCCCGCAGAACATTATGTGCGCCGCCATGACGGCGTACGAGATGACCGATACAAACTCATCCATTTCTATGGCGATGCCAACGAGAAAGACGAAGCCATCAACTGCAATGAATTCTACGATGAAAAGAGCGATCCCAACGAACTTCACAACCTCTATGGCGATCCGCATTACACGCCGATCATCGCACGGCTGCAGGCGCAACTCGACAAGTTCCGCAAAGATCAGAAGGTGGACGAATACTGATATCAGAACAGATTGACAGATTTCATCAAGAAATAGAAAAAAAGTATTGTTTTCATAGAATCATTAAGAATTATTCGTTACTTTTGTCATATTATCCGACAGAAGGATGAGATGTGTTAATATTCTTTAGACAACTGTTCATCAGGCATTATCTTTAGTCAGATAAAAGAAGATGGCAATCATATATTGTTAAACTTTTAAATTAATAATCATGAGTAGTAACGCAAATGAAGAAAAGAGCTCAAACTCTTTTAAGTTCTCGAGAAGAGAGTTCATCGGAACTATGGCAGCAGCTTCTGCCTTTACAATCATTCCTCGTTCCGTAATGGGTGGACCTGGTTACACAGCACCAAGTGATCTGCCAAATATTGCCGGTATCGGTATTGGTAGTCAAGGTGGTAGCGATATCCGTCAGATGTGCACACCGGAAGTTGAAGCCAAACGTGATCCGAGCACAAACGTCAAGTTCTTGATGCAGCGCTATGGTGGTATCCAACCCAAACGTAGAGAGTTCAAGCAGTCAGATGCAGTCGTTCAGACCGGTGATGCTGGCAAGAAGACTTTCAAATATGCCAACATCTATGCATTGTGCGATGTAGATACAAAATATGCAGGCTTTATGTTTGCATCCTATCCGAAGGCAAAACAATATACAGACTGGCGTGAAATGCTGGATAAGGAAAAAGAGATCGACGGCGTTGTCATCGGTACTCCTGACCACAACCACGCAATCATCGCTTCTCATGCCATGGCAGCCGGAAAAGCTGTATTCGTTGAGAAACCTATGGCAAAGACGATCTACGAGGTACGTTATTTGAGAGACATGGCCAAGAAGACCGGCATGATCACTCAGATGGGTAACCAGGGACACAACATTGAAGGTACCATGCGTACGATGGAATGGATCAAGGCAGGTGCTATCGGTGACGTTAAAGAGGTTCACATGTGGTCAAACCGTCCGGTATGGCCGCAGGGTTATCTGACACGTCCGGAAGCTCAACCGGTTCCCGACAATCTGAACTTCGACCTTTGGTTAGGCCCGGCTCCAAAGAAAGGCTACAATCCTGATACGACACACTTCAACTGGCGTGGACTTTGGGATTACGGTACAGGTGCCATGGGTGATATGGGTGCTCACACATTCGATGCTCCTATCCGCGCTCTGGGTCTTGGAATGCCTATCAGAATCCAGGCAACCACAACTCCTTACAACGATGAATTCCTTCCGTTGTCAGAGTTTGTTACCTATACATTCAAAAATCCGAAAGGATCAGGCGAAATCACCGTTACATGGAGTGATGGCGGTATCAAACCGGCACGTCCTAAAGAATTGGAAGCTGACCGCGAACTTCGCGAAGCTCTCTACATCGGTACAAAGGGCATGTTGATGCACGGCACACACGGAGCTAATCCGGAACTGATCCCGAACAGAGATTATTCTGTTAAACCGACTCTGGAACGTCCGGATAATATCTATAAGGATTTCTGCGACGCCATCCGCGAACATCGTAAAGCAAAGAATGATTTCGAATTCGCTGCCAAGCTGACCGAGATCATGCTGCTCACCAATATCGCCGTTGCTTCTCAGCAGATCAACACCGAACTCATCTACGATGCTGAAAACATGAAGATCACCAACTGCGAAGAGGCTAACAAGTACTTCAGCTATCAATATCGCGATGGTTGGGAACTTGCTAAATTCTAATCGATCATCCTTTAGAAATCATAGAGGGCTGCTCCAAACAAGCAGCCCTTTTTTGTGTGCAGGAATGCACTGCACCCGCAAAATAATTAGTTTTTCGTCAAGAAATTGTGCAAGAATGTCAGACTCTGTCATTCTACTCCTCCCCAAAACGAACAGCACACCTGTGATTGAAGAATATTTCACAACCTTCGTTATTAGAAAATACATTTTGTACTCGCTCCTATCGGAATGAATGCGCACTATCTGATGCAGATTCACCAGAAAGCCTTGATCTTTCCTGCCATAAATAAGGTATTTTGACAACGGAATGTCCGTTGTCAAAATCGGTAAATTCAAGTGCAAAAAGGCCCCATTTCCACCCTTTTTATTCAGAAATTCGGTTTTTTGACAACGGGAAGTCCGTTGTCAAAATGGATAGATTCTTTTAAGAATCGAACCTAAGATGGTTGCATTCCTATGTGAACGTATTTACAATTCTGTTGTTTTTGATGCGACCTCAATGCCGTATCCATGTCCTATTTACTTTATGCGGATACTTAGTGACAGATGACGATAATTCACACACCATACAAGCATAATCCACCATTCTTTTTATATAATTAACAATACAAATATTATTTGAATATCAATTAATTATTAGCCTATACTCTATGTCTTTTTAAATATATTGAATAATAATTTGGTTTATAAAATAAATTAGTTCAACTTTGCAGTGTGATTATGAATCCGACAAATGATCACGAATAAAAAAGAAGTTCAAAACCGGCTCTCAGAAGAAAGCTCACAACAACTTTCAGACGAGGCGTCTAAAACAAAGAAGTCATGAAACGTTTAATCATTGTATTATTTGCAATCGCAAGTCTCGCAGCTACAGCAGAAGCACAGAGCAACATCACTCTGAAAGTAAAAGGAGTCAGAAGTAACAACGGGATGATCATGGTAATGGGAGAAACGGGGAAAGAGAATCCTCCGGTTTATGCGATGGTAAAAGCACAGAAAGGCGACGTTACGGTTGTACTCAGCAATGTGAAAGGAGAAAAAGTCAACATTTCTCTCTTCCACGATGAAAACGGCGACAGCCAGCTCGAACGGAATGCTTTTGGACAACCCACCGAAGGGTATGCACTCAAGACAGTGAAACTGGAAGAGGGAAAAGAGGCGACTTGCGAAATGACCGTATATTATCCAAGTTCTGAAAAGTAATGCGATGAAACGTATCGTAACACTCATAACCTTCGCCCTGCTTTTCTCGTTCTTCGGTATGGCGCAAGAGAAAAAAGGCCTTTCCTATAGCGGTGTTGTCTGTGACACAAAAGGAGCGCCGATTGAATATGCAACCGTCGTACTTCTCAAGAACGAGAATCAGGTAGGAGGAACGATCACGGATGAGAACGGTCTGTTCAAGCAGATGCTTGCGTCCGGTACTTATCAGGTTGTCGTGCAATACCTCGGATATGAGACACTGAAGAAGAAGATCGATCTACACCAATCGACAGAAGATACGCTGGTATTGAAAGATCTGAACGTCGCCTTGGGCGAGGTTGTAGTCAAAGCGCGTCAGATAGAGCGGAAAGCGGACAGATTCGTGGTGATGGTTCCTCCATCGCTTTCGAAAGACGGTGCGCAGCTAATCTCCGAATCGCCCGGCGTCTGGCTTTCGGACAAAGACATCTCCATCAACGGAGCTTCGGGAACGAAGGTCTATATCAACAACAAAGAGGTAAAACTGGAAGGAGAACAGCTAGTGAACTACATCCGTTCCATTCGTTCGGACAATATCAAGAAAATCGAGGTAATTCCTGTGGCCGGAGCTGAATACGATGCGGACACCAAAGGAGGCGTCATCATGATCACGTTGCGGAACCGTATGGATAACGGCGTGAACGGAACGATCACCATGGGAAGCACAGTGGGCAAAGAATATCAGAAATACCAGCCTTCGGCTACATTGAACGCTCATATCGGAAAATGGGATCTGAACGCAATGACGACCTTGGAGTTTAATCCGAAGAATCATCGCCTGATGGACGCGTACAGACTGTATCCCGACAACTCGACGGACTTCTACAGCCATTCGAGATATCAGATTCATGGCAATTATGGAATGGCAAGACTCGGCGCCCTGTACGAAATCGATTCCATCCGAACAATCGGTGCGGAATACGAACATATCGAACAGAGCTCTGACAACAAGTCATACAGCACTACAGACATCACCCAAACGACGGTTCCGATTCATACCACAGGAATATATAACGAGCATTCGCCCTACTCCATCAACTCCGCTACAATGAATTACATACAGAAGACGGATCCGTACGGCTCGGAACTGAAGGCGATTACGACTTACATCCATAAACATTCCACGGGAAGAAACAACTACGAGACGAACTGGACCTTTCCTTCATACAGCAAGGATTCGCTCTATCGCAACCACTCCGGAATCAGCTATGACATAGCGACGGCCGAGCTGTCGATGAATCAGGTGTTGTCACGACATTCGATGCTCAAGGCGGGTGCGAAATATACCTACACGTTGATGGACGACCATTCAGAATATGAAGGCTTTTCCTCCAACAATAGCTGGAACACGATTCCGAACTATGGATATAAGATGCGATACAACGAAAACATCGCTGCGGCTTACGCCTCCTATTCTATGGAGAAAGGACCCTTTTCCCTCATTGCCGGATTGAGAACGGAATACACGAGGACTTCCAACAAAACGGATCATATCAACAAGAATTATTTTGATTTCTTTCCAAACGTGACGTTGAATTATGCGTTCGATCCGATCAAGAAATGGATCCTCATCGGACAGTATTCCCGAAGCATCGAACGTCCGGCGTTCTACACGCTCAATCCGAACCGCATTCAGATCTCCGACTATTCGTATGACATCGGTAATCCGAAGCTTCGTCCCACCTATATCGACAACATCCAATTGACGCTCGTGTACAACTATCGCTACACGTTGACCGTCGGGACACATCTTCATCACGATCTGATCAGGGAATATGCCTACAAAGATTCACAGAATCCGGAGGTCTATTACGTGACTTACGAGAATCACAATCGGGAAAACCATACCTTCGTTGCTTTGACAGCGCCGTTGCAGCCTTTCCCCTGGTTCAAGCTGACGGTCAACTGCATCGAAGTGCTTCAGCAGATCAAGATGACAGAGCAGTCTGATTACAAGAATCATTTCCTGCAGTTCTATGTGGTCAATGCGGCCTTTACGCTCTCGCCCAATAGCACGATCGAAGCCATATACAACGGAACGAGCAAACTCTATTCCGGAAACAGCGGCATCTATCCGCGCCATACCTTCGATCTGACGTGGCGGCAGAAGTTCGGAGGAAACCGATGGGTTTTGTCTGCAGGCGTGAACAACATTTTCAACCACAATTACAACTATTTCAGCAAACTCGACGACTATCAATACGTAAACCATTATAATGCGCCCGATGCGGGAAGAGTCTTCAAGATTTCCTTGACATGGAACTTCAATAGCGGGGAAAAGGTCAAAGCACATTCATTAGAACGAGGGACCGACAGTGTCATGGAACGTCTGAACGAGAACAAGTCGAAATGATCAGAAAAGGAGAAGCAGAAATGTTTCTCCTTTTTTTTGAGAACATGTGAACGGTTTTGGCACAGAGCGGATTCTACCTTTGCTCGAAAGCAGAAATAAGATCTGTTTACGTAAAGCTAAGGGGAATGGCAAAAGATACATTTTACAGGTATATCTGGCTGATCGATACGATTTATCAGCACCAACCGATCACCTTCAAGGAGATTCAACGCCGATGGAGGAACAATGCGCACAGCAATGGCGAAAGCATGCCGCGACGGACTTTCTGCAACCACCTCAACTCCATTCAGGAGATGTTTGATATCAACATCGAATGCGTCAGAAAAGGAGGAAACAATCTCTACGGCTATCGCATCGACGAGAACAGCATTACAGAAGGCAGCACCCTAAGAAAATGGCTGATGAACACCTTCACGGTTAACAATCTGATCGACGACAATGTGAACCTTCGTCCGCGTATTCTGTTCGAGGAGATTCCTTCCGGACAGAAATATCTGGAGCCTATCATCGAAGCCATGCGTGACAACCACGTGATCGAGATCACCTATTTCAGCCTGGGCCAAAATGAGGAATCTACCTTCGAAGTGGAGCCATTATGCGTCAAAGTCTTCAAGCAACGCTGGTATCTCGTGGCACAAAATGCATTGTCCGATCCAAAACGGATCCGTATCTATGGTTTGGACCGGATTCAAAACCTGACAGCGACGGAAAAGGACTTCCGCTATCCGAAAGATTTCGATCCGAAACGGTTCTTCGAAAACAGCTACGGGATCATGGTGGACAAGAAAATTCCCATCGAAAAGGTTCGGATCAAAGTGTCGGCAGATCAGCGTCCCTATTTCAGATGGCTGCCTCTACATGCGTCACAGAAAGAGGAGGTGACGAACGCCGACTTTTCCATCTTCACCTATGAACTGCAGATCACCTACGATTTCTGCCAGGAGCTTTTGTCGCACGGCTATGATGTGGAAGTGATAGAGCCTAATAGCCTTCGCAACAATATGAAAGAGATATTCCAAGAGGCTTTGAAACATTACGAATAAGATAAAAGCATAGAAAACGAGCGTTGCAAAATTGCGGGAGAGATTATACAGGTGAAAAAGCTTCCTGCAAAATTGCAATGAGAAAAACAGGTCGTAAAATCGTTCTCGCAAAATTGCAACGAGAAAAACAGGCCATAAAATCGTTCTCGCAAAATTGCAACGAGAAAAACAGGCCGTAAAATCGTTCCTGCAAAATTGCAACAACAATTTTACATCGTATTTAGCTTCCTGCAAAATTGCAACGGCTTTTTAAGGTCATTCCGAGCGTTTCATACGATGAAACGACTATCAGGAAGAACTTTTTTAGGGGAAATCTGATTTGTGATCCAGCTACTGACGTTCAAACATAAAACAATCGTGCGAACCGTTTCCGCGCGGGATGTAAAGAGAATAGACCGTCTTCTGATTTTTATTCTCCGTTTTCGTCAGGATACATTTCTTACTCGTCGCGTCGATCAAGCTATAACCTTTAAAGGTGCAACTCTGATTGCCGTCAAAATCCTTAATTTCATTCCACGACAGCAATTCAACCGTATATCCGTCGATGCCGACGCCAATGGTTTTCTTGGAGGCGTTGATCAGAACATAACCGACGCCTTCCGTTGCCTTCGTGGTATAAATGGTATCCGATTCATTGATGTTCATGTACGAAACGATACGATAGGCACCGTAAGGAAAACTCTGCGCCTTAGCTCCGAATACGGTCAGCAAGAGAAACAATGTGAACCATAACTTTTTCACAGGATTCATGATTTATAATTTGACACGACGAATGTAGCGTCTTACGAGATGCTCTTTATATAGTTTTTGGGCGAGATACCCGTTTTCTGTTTGAAATATTTACCAAAAGCCGACTGCGTCGAGAAGTTGAGCTTGTATGCCACCTCCTGAATGTTCATGTCTGAAAATTTCAACAAAGTCTTCGCTTCAAGAATCACGTATTCATTGATCCATTCCGAAGCCGTCTTTCCGCTATAGTCTTTGACGATGCCCGAAAGATAGTTGGCCGTAAGATTCAGCTTCGAAGCGTAGAACTTGACGCTGTGTTCCTGCGAATGATAAATGCCGAGCAACGACATGAACTTCTCAAACGATTGCTGGATGCGGGATTTGTTCGCAATGCCATTATCCTCATCCGGCTTCTGAAAGGCATTGATCAAAGAGATAATCTTATAGACCAGCGAAGCAGCAAGTCCTTTAACAATGTTCTCGCTTTCAGGACGAACGATGGAGATGTTGTCTTTGATCAAACTGTAAAAATCTTTCAAACAGGAAAGCTCTTTATAAGGCAGTGAGGTCAGCGGATGCTCTTTCAGATAAAGATAGGAACTGAGTTTCTGTTTGAACTCGATCTGCAGCTCTCTTAGGAAATCCGATGAAATCACCAAGGCGTACGCCTCCAAATCCGAAACCTGATCAATCTGGATGATGTTTTCCGGAAAGTTCACCAGAATCTCATTAGGCACAATCTTGTACTCCTTCAGATTGATGTGGCAACGGATTTCGCCTCTCACACAAAACACGACCGTGATCGCATCGATGCGGCAAGCATACTTGAACTGTCCCAGATTTTCAATCTGATCCGTAATGATCAGATCATCATTGAAGCAAGTCGAAGCAGAAAGCCCTTGCTGTTTGAACTTAGCGATTGAGATGTTATTAAAGTCCATTTGTCCGTTATGAATTTTCGATTAAACTCAAAAAGTTTCATGAAAATAACCTATTTGCAATACATTTTGTTTTGACCATTCAAGACTTCTATGCAGCAAATCTATCCGTATGGAAGATTCATCCTCCGATGACAGGCATCATCGTGGCGATAGAGAGAAGAGAAAGAAAAGAGAGCGAAAACAATCAACCCCAAACTTAACGAATACGTCAAATTTGGGGTTTCATCAGAAGCCTTTAATTGAATATCAATTCCAATTACATTTTTTGGAACCGTGTGCTGGTTGTCAATTCATTTTCACTTCCTAAGGTAACATCAACGTATTTATCTGACGGAAGTTTATATTTTGTCTCCACTCTATCGGCTTCAACCGTAAACTCAACGCCATATTTTCCAAGCGGTAAAATATTATAAAAGACACCACCAGGTTGCAACGTCTTATTGTCCACAGTGAAAGTTTTTATCAATTTACCGGAAGAATCATATTGGAAGAATAGCACTTTTGTTATTTCACCTTTAGCAAAATTATTAGTCAGATAAATAATGCCAGTAGGAGTACGAGGAGGCGCCTCCAGCTGAGTCCATTTTGTCCAAGTCGGAGCCTCAGTTAAATCACTCATAGTATAATCATGAAATTTCAAAGAGAAGTTAGTCGTATAATATGCACATTGGAAATTAAGACTTGTAATGGTAGTTTTCAACCAAAAATGAGTTACATCATTGTTTTTTGTTCTTGGGACATAAATAATGCAAGATTGATATAAATCCTGGCCATTCTGAGCAACGATAGGAGGCGCAGGGATATTCTGTTTGTCTGTCTTTGTTCTAGGAAGATTATTAAATTGGAAACCATAATGGTAGCCTGAATTAGCAGCATAGGAAAGTGCAATATCTAAATCAGATACACTCCTTGTTTGAGATTTTGTATAACTAACGCCACCTCCAATAGTTGCACTCACTTCAGCTTCTGCGCCTACTCCGGCACTCGCCTTAGGCTTATGACCTGTAGAATCAGTAACACCAATAGCAGCTTTGACTGATCCCTTTGCAGTGACAGACCAATTAAAAGAATTTGTCATTGATTCTGAATATGAAGTTGCTCCCACTGTAGTATTGGGAGTAGGATTTTCCGAACCGGATAAAGTAGGAAATAAGCCAACATTCGTTTCACTTCCATTATTATCGACTATTGAAGTTTCATAAGAAAACGAAGTAAGGTAATATCCACAAATGTATGTACTATACCCTCCATGTTTTGAAGAATAAGGTTGATGAAACATATTTGTCGAGCTTGGATTAATACTTGCATTGATTATATAATAATCTCCACTTCCGCTTTGTCCTTCAAATGCAAAAAGAGGTCTGACAGTATAACTAACAATCACTTGTCCTGTTCCAGTAAGATTATCCGGATTGGAAGATGCTAACTTATCGATTTCCTTTTCGAGTTTATAAGGAAAAGTTAGAGTAAAAACCTGAGAGCCTTCAAATGAAGTAATATCAGGCTGTACAGCATCACTGATATCATAACTAAAATTATTTTCTGCTAATTGAGTATTAATCCACGATACTAATGAGTTCAATTGTCCAGAAACGTCTGTATCGCTTTTATGACTATAAACGTATTCCTGAGAAAATGTTTCATTACCTGAAATTGCAAAAACATCCAAATCATTAATATTTGAAGGTGAAGTAATTTGCAAATCCAAATTTTCAATAAACTGCTTCAAGGATGTTTCATCCGGATCAGCAACCACAACTATTCCTCTATTATCAATTAGAGCTTTTAAGGCATCTTTATTTGCATCTAAAGAAGATGAAGTTATAAAAACGACTTGAGCATTAGAGATTGAATTTGCAGAAGTATGTATTCTTAACTTTATAGGTGTAGAAAGTACATCAGTAACATCCGAGTAAATCAACACAGAAGCATTAATTTGAACACTATCAGATAATGAAACAGGCGAATAAGCATCAGTCGTCGTTTCTTCTGAAACACCATCATTATCATCATCATGACATGATACGAGTCCGCAACAAGAAATAAAGATGAATAAGAAAAAGAATAATAATTTGGATTTCATAATTATTTGTATTAAAAGGTTGATAATTCTCAAATATAAATCAAATATTCGAAATTTGAGAAAGAAAATGATTAATTTATCATAATAGGGGAAATTATAATGATGAGCATAATCCGATGAAATACGAAAACAATCAACCCCAAACTTAACGAATACGTCAAATTTGGGGTTTCATCAGAAGCTTTGAGGCTTCCTGCGGAAAGACAGGGATTCGAACCCTGGGAACAGTTACCCGTTCACCGCATTTCGAGTGCGGCCCGATCGACCACTCCGGCATCTTTCCTGGTCAATTTTTTCCGATTGCGGTGCAAATGTAAGAGTTTTATGGAAGAAACGAAAAGTAAAAAGAAAAAAAGAAGGCATCCGTTTTGCGAATGCCTTCTTATATCGTTAAACCGTGAGTTATTTGAAATAACGGTTGTATAGTCCTTCAAAGCCTTTGCCGTGACGTGCTTCATCTTTGCACATTTCATGAACCGTGTCATGAATAGCGTCAAGATTCTGCTGTTTGGCAAGAGTAGCGATGCGTTTCTTGTCTTCGCAAGCACCCTTTTCAGCTTCCATACGTTTTTTAAGATTTGTCTTGGTATCCCAAACGACTTCACCTAACAACTCTGCGAAACGTGAAGCATGGTCTGCTTCTTCGTATGCATAACGTTTGAAGGCTTCAGCGATTTCAGGATAGCCTTCTCGATCAGCCTGACGGCTCATCGCTAAATACATACCTACTTCTGAGCATTCGCCCGTGAAATGCGCTCTCAGTCCATCAAGTATCTCCGGATCGACGCCTTTAGCTATGCCAATGACATGCTCGTCAGCGAAGGTAAGGGCTCCCGTCTCCTCCTCCAGAAGCTTGAACTTACTTGCCGGTTGTTTACACTGCGGACAGAACTTCGGGGGTTCTTCACCTTCCCATACATAACCGCACACGGTGCAAATCCATTTTTTCTTCATACTCTATTGTTTTATAAGTTGATACTATAACCTGCTGCTGGTTCGGAAAAAATCCTTGGGACATCGGCGATCCGCTGAGCAGCTCTTTTCTCTATAACTGTATTGCAAATATAAAAAATTCCAATGAGAAAAATCACACAAAAAAGTATAATTAATCTGATGAAATGGATTTATTTTTCAGCTTTCTGTGCCTGACTTTGCGGCTTCAGCCAACGATCCAGCCAACGGAAGAAGACACGTTGGAAAAGCACACCGTTCTGCGGCTGTGCAATCCAGTGACATTCATCCGGGAAGATCAGCATCTCGGCCGGTATCCCACGAAGCTTGGCTGCATTGAACGCGCTCATGCCCTGTCCGGCAAGGATTCGGTAATCCAATTCTCCGTGAGTGACGAGAATCGGCGTATCCCATTTGTCCACGAAGAGATGCGGGGAATTGGCGTACGTCTTCTGAGCAATGGCATTGCTCTTATCCCAATAAGCACCACCCAGATCCCAATTGGCGAACCACATCTCTTCGGTCTCGAGATATTGCTGTTCGAGATTGAAGATTCCGGCATGTGCGATAAAAGCTTTGAAACGGTGGTTGTGATGTCCGGCAAGCCAATAAACCGAGAAGCCGCCATAACTTGCACCCACAGCACCCAGATGATCTTTATCCACATAAGGCTCTTTTGCCAACGCATCGATGGCAGAGAAATAATCCTTCATGTTCTGTCCACCGTAATCGCCGCTGATCTCTTCCAGCCATTCCTGACCGAATCCGGGAAGTCCACGACGGTTGGGCGCTACAATAATATAACCGTTGGCTGCCATAATCTGGAAATTCCAACGGAAACTCCAGAACTGACTGACGGTGCTCTGCGGTCCACCTTCGCAATAAAGTAGGGCGGGATATTTCTTGTTCTTGTCGAAATGAGGCGGATAGATCACCCAGACAAGTTCCTTCTTGCCGTCGGTTGTCGGAATCCAACGCGCTTCGGATTGTCCGACAGTCATCTGATCTTCGAGATTCTTATTCTCCCAACTGATGTTCTTGGCTTCTCCCGTCTTGGTATCTACTGAATAGACATCAGCAGGATATTCCATCGATTGACGGACGGCTGCCATCTTCTCGCCGGCCAAATCCATACTAACAAAATCGCATTTTCCGGTAGTAAGTTGCGTGATCTGCTTGTCCAAACCGACTTTCCAGATATGTGTCAAAGCCTCTTTGCAGGCAATCATGTACAGCGAACGGTTGTCGGATGCCCACTGAATCGCATCGGCATTATAATCGAAATCAGCGGTGAGATAGGTTTTCTCTCCGGAAGCCAGATCTTCTACGAAAAGACGCTTCTTGTCTGATTCATATCCGTCGCGTTCCTGGCTGATCCAAGCGATATACTTTCCGTCAGGCGAATATTGAGGCTGCGTGTCGTAACCCATCATGCCGACCGAAAGATTCTTGGTCTGCTTGGATGCTATATTATAGATGTATATGTCGGAGTTGGTGGATAAAGCATAATCCCTACCTGTTTTCTTGCGGCAGGCATAGGCGATGTTCTGTCCATCGGGACTCCAAGCCAGATCTTCAATACCGTTGAACGGCTTCATCGGACATTCATAGGGTTCACCTTTCATAATATCAACTGGTTTGCCCATTTCTCCTTTGCTATCAAAAGATGCGATGAAAGGATGCGGAACGGTCTCCACCCACACATTCCAATGTTTATACATCAAATCGTCGATGATGCGGCCTGTAGCTTTGGGAAGATCAGGGTAAACATCTTGCGTCGTTTTTCCTGATTTGATCTCATGGATAAACAGCACCTGTTTCTGATCAGGGGAAAGACGGAAAGCATCGATGTCACCATCAAAATCACTTACCTTCTTCCGATTGGAACCGTCGGCATCCATTACCCAAATCTGGGATTTACCGCTTTCCGCAGAAAGGAAGGCGATCTGCTTTCCACCATTGATCCAAACGGCATTCTGTTCGCTGGTCTTCGTCTTCGTAATCTGCTTCTTGTCAGATCCGTCCAGATTTACAGTAAAGAGTTCGCGATTGCCCTTGTTCTGTTCGATACTCATGAACGTAACGCCATAGAGCACCTTTTTAGCATCGGGCGAAAGCTTTACATCGCTCACACGAGCCATGCTGTAAAGCACTTCAGGGGTCATCACTCCGCCCGGAATTTTCATATCCGAACGGCCGATAAGCGGAGCATTATCGTCTTCTGAGGAGTTTTTTTCTTGCTGTCGGCAACCTGGCAGCAGCAAAGAGGCAATCATTACCATTGCACCAATCGATTTATTCATAACCAAATCATATATTTATTTGCGAAAATAATAATAATTCATATCTTTGCAAATAGAAAATAAGTATTTATCTAACTACTGAATATTATGAACAAAATTTGGTTATTCGGAGCTGCCACCTGTATGATTCTGGCTCTTGGCTCATGTAAACCCAAACAAAGTGCCTATAAGGCTGCCTACGAGCAGGCGAAAGAAAAAGAGACGACTGCTCCTGTAACTGCGCCTGTGGCTCAGTCACAACCTGCGCAAGACAATGATGTAGCAGAGCCTGCACCTGTTTCAAAACCGCGTACATCTAACGCTACAACTCGCACTGAGAAGATCAATGCTTATCAGGGAGAAGATGCAAGTCGTCTGAAAAGATACAGCGTAGTGATTGGTAGTTTCAAACAGAGTACGAATGCTTATTCTTTGAAAGAGAGAATGCAGAATGACGGTTATAATGCAGTGCTTGCCGAAAATGAACAAGGTATGCTTCGCGTAATCGTCTCCAGCTTTGACGACAAGGCTGACGCTGCTGCAAGTCGTGACGCCATCAAGCAGAAATATGCACCCAGTTTTCAGGATGCTTGGCTACTCGAAAAGGCTTACTAAGTTCACAGACATCTAAAACAATTGGCTTCTTCCCTATTCCACTATGAATTGGGAAGAAGCTTTTTTATGTACTATAATCTATACGGATATGCAATACAAGATCATTGACGAAGCGCTGCTTAATGCCACGACCGACTTGGCAAAAGCCAGTCCAAGACTGCGCATGAACCATAATTTCCATGAGGATCTTAACGATCCAATCAACCGGCTGCTCAATGCCATGGAACCGGACAGCTACATCCGTCCGCATCGTCATCTCACACCGCCCAAGACGGAGATTTTCCTTCTTCTTCGCGGTCGCGTTGCCCTTTTCCTCTTCGATGACCAAAGCAACATCACAAAAAAGCTGATTCTCTCTCCTAACGACGGCGTTTATGGAGCGGAGATCGAAGCAGGAATCTGGCATGCTCTGCTGGTTTTGGAAAGCGGATCTGTGGTGTACGAAGTGAAGAAAGGTCCGTTTGCACCTGTTGCTCCGGATGATTTTGCACCCTTCAGTCCGTCGGCCGACGATAAAGAGGCCGTCAAAGAATGGCTGGAGAAAATGAAGAAAGAATTGTAAGCAGGAAGATCACTTCCAATCGATGATATGATTAATCTGCGTTTCGGTGGCTTGAGGAAGAAGTCGCGAAAGATAATTCTGAAGACAGTGGAAAGATTCCTCCGCTGTATGATGGCTGCATGAGAGAATCAAAGATTTGCCGATGAGAAGCTCCGGAGTTGTGTAACGTGCAATGCCCCAACCATAAGGCTGGTTGTATTTATCCAAAAGATATTCGAAATCTACGATGATCAGATACGTTGCCATCTGAAGGCGCGTCATAATAGTATCATAACCTCCGCTACGGCGCGTTGCCTTGTTTTTTTTGTCCAGTTCCTCAACGAGGCGGGCTTCAAGATGATGCGGTTTGCGATCCTCACCGAAGCCGAGCAAAAGCTTGATCTCTTTCGAAAGCAAAGATTCATGAGCGACAACCGCATCGTAAATGGGTTTGTCGTTTACCTCAAGGAGGTTGTTGCTTGCTTGATTGGCCTCTTCATAACAATGCCTGCGATAATTGACCAGTTCCGGAAACCATTCCATGCTGACGAATCCGGCCTTGCCTTTGAAAAACTTTCCATAGACACACTTACCATTCCGTGCCACCGAACCTTTCCAATCCCATGGTCCTTCGTTCTCATCGGAGAACCATCGTTCGGAGGGCGTATGTTCCTCGATGGAGAAACCGCCGATCTCGTTCTTGAAGAAGGGCAGGAAGCCCATCTCTACGGCCAGTCTCTCCAAATCTTCAGAACTATACAGTTTTTGCATTGCAAAATGGGTCATTACATTTCAACCGTTTAAGCACACGTCTATTTGCTTTCCAGCAGTTTGATAATTTCCGGTTCGATCTGCTCGGGAGTCACCATCGACTCAAAACGTTGGATCTTGCTGCCATCACGACTGATCAGAAACTTCGTGAAGTTCCAGCGGATACTGTTGCCCTTGGCAAATTCGGGATTGTTCTTCTGATGAATGCCATCGAGCATCGCACCGGTCTTCTTGTCGGGATAACCTGCGAAAGGCGCCTTTGCCTTCAGATAAGTATAAAGCGGAGCCTCATCATTTCCGTTAACGTCGATCTTGGAAAATACAGGGAAGGTGACACCGTAATGAATCAGGCAGCTGTTCTTAATCTCCGTGGCGGAACCGGGTTCCTGCTCCAGAAACTGATTGCATGGGAAGCCTAAAATCATCAGACCTTTGTCTTTATACTTCTTATACAAAGCCTCCAAACCTGCATATTGCGGAGTGAAACCACACTTGGATGCGGTGTTTACGACAAGGATCACTTTGCCCCGATAACTGTCGAAGGATACGTTTGCCCCTTCGAGGGTTTTCATCTGGAACGAATAGAAAGATCCTTTTTCCTTCTGACCAGACTGCGCGAATGCAGAGGTCAATGTTATTGCCAAAGCGGCAAGAATGAATAGTATTTTCTTCATGATGAATAAAATGATTGATTTTTACACCGTAAAGGTAGAAAAAATTTACAATCTCGCCCTTACGATTCATTCCTAAAAACATTGTTGGTGTGTTTACAAATTCACAATAGGAAACAGCATCTTTTCCGGTTCGAATAAACTCAATCTTTCACTATAAAGACAAATCCATATTGGGGGATCATCATCATTTAATTTAATTATTACCGTTAAGACGGAAATCGTTCTACTTTTGCCAGATAACAAATGATTCTACAAAGAGCGCTTAAACACACAAACGGAAGAAAAAACACAACATGCCCACTTTACAAGTTGATAAATGCTTCTTACATGAGTAAAAATGCCAATATAATTTATAAAATGTTTCCTGCATGGGTGAAAGTACCAATATAACTTCTAAAATGCTTCCTGCACTGGTGAAAGTGTGAATATAACTTCTAAAAAGCTTCCTGCACTGGTGAAAGTACCAATATAACTTCTAAAAAACTTCCTGCACTGGTGAAAGTGCCAATATAACTTCTAAAAAGCTTCCTGCACTGGT
>CAZIVE010000040.1:9350-23237 GCA_964542435.1 uncultured Parabacteroides sp. | reverse complement strand
CTATGGCTGATAATTATTTGGAAGACAAGTATGAAAGCTACCAAGCAAGGAAGGCAGCATGGGAAAGAGCCGGGAAACCGGGAATGAAGAAATCGCATACGTTAATCAAAAAGGCTCCGGATCCTCAAGCCAATGACGAGGATAAACCCGAACCGGACGATGACGACCGCAGTTGAGATGTTTTTATATCTCAGAACAAAAAACACTCTTTCATACTTCTCATTTCGTTCTAATTGTGTTATCTTCGCTGTCTAAAATAGGAGATAACATGAGAAGAGATATATTTCTAATGGTTCTGCTGTCGCTGGTCCTTTCTTCTGTAAATGTGGCAGCAGAAATCCTGACGCCGGCGGATTATGTCAATCCGTTGGTGGGCAGCGAATCGACTTACCAATTGTCGGCCGGCAATACATATCCTGCCATTGCACGTCCTTGGGGAATGAACTTTTGGACGCCGCAGACCGGAAAGATGGGCGACGGATGGCAATATGTCTATACAGCCAACAAGATCCGAGGTTTCAAACAGACGCATCAGCCAAGTCCATGGATCAACGACTACGGACAGTTCAGCATCATGCCTGTCACTGGAAAACCGGTCGTAGGCGAGGAGCAGCGCGCCAGCTGGTTCTCTCACAAGGGTGAGACAGTCAAAGCCTGGTATTATAAGGTTTATCTGGCCGATTATGATGTGCTGACCGAGTTCACCACTACGGAACGTGCTGCCATGTTCCGCTTCACCTTTCCGAAAAACAATTCCTACATCGTTGTCGATGCATTCGATAATGGATCGTATGTGAAGATTCTTCCCGATCAAAAACGGATTGTCGGCTATACGACCAAGAACAGCGGTGGCGTTCCTGCCAACTTCCACAACTACTTCGTCATCGAGTTCGACAAACCTTTCACCTATAAAGCCACCTTCTCCGATTCCACTCTCAGCGAGAATGTATTGGAAAAGACAGCCGTTCATGCAGGTGCTGTCATCGGCTTCAAGACTGCAAAGGGCGAAGTGGTTCATGCGCGTGTAGCCTCTTCCTTTATCAGTGAAGAGCAGGCTGAGCAGAATCTGAAGGAGTTGGGCAATGACAATTTCGACATGCTCGTCAGCAAAGGTCGTGATGCCTGGAACAATGTGCTGGAGCGTATCGATGTCACCGGTCCGTATCGTCAGATGGCAACTTTCTATTCCTGCATGTATCGTTCTTTGCTATTCCCACGTCAGTTGTTCGAGATTGATGCGCAGGGACGGATCATGCATTACAGTCCTTATAATGGACAGGTCCTGCCGGGATATATGTTTACTGACACTGGATTCTGGGATACGTTCCGTGCGCTCTTCCCCTTCTTGAATCTGATGTATCCGACCATGAGCAAGGAGATGCAGGAAGGTTTGCTCAACGCTTATCGAGAGAGTGGATTCTTTCCTGAATGGGCCAGTCCGGGACATCGTGACTGCATGGTTGGCAACAATTCTGCATCTATATTAGCCGATGCCTGGATCAAAGGAATCCGTGTCAGCGACAGTGAGACGCTTTGGAATGGCATTGTCCACGGGACAAACAATGTAATGGACAAGGTTCATTCTACAGGCCGTTACGGATACGATTACTACAATCGTCTTGGCTACATTCCCTACGATGTAAAGATCAACGAGAGCGTGGCTCGAACACTTGAATATGCTTATGACGACTGGTGCATCTGGCGTCTGGCTGTAGCACTGAACCGTCCGAAATCCGAACGGGCTCTTTATGCGCAGCGAGCTTTGAATTATCGCAATGTGTTTGACAGCGAGAGCGGACTGATGCGCGGACGCAATAAGAACGGCAGTTTCCAGAAGCCTTTCTCGCCTTTGAAATGGGGCGATGCTTTCACGGAAGGGAACAGCTGGCATTATACATGGTCGGTGTTCCACGATCCTGCCGGACTGATCAAACTGATGGGCGGACAGGACAAGTTTGTTCAGATGCTTGACTCCGTCTTCGAGGTTCCGCCGTTGTATGACGACAGCTATTATGGTCAGGTGATTCATGAGATCCGTGAGATGACGGTGATGAACATGGGCAATTATGCGCATGGCAATCAGCCTGCACAGCACATGATCTATCTTTATAACTATGCCGGCGCACCGTGGAAAGCTCAGATGAGAGTCCGCGAGGTGATGGACCGTTTCTATTCGGCTACGCCCGATGGTTATTGTGGTGATGAGGACAACGGTCAGACTTCGGCATGGTACGTCTTCTCTGCGTTAGGATTCTATCCGGTTGCTCCGGGCACGACTCAATATGTCATTGGTTCGCCGCTCTTCACGAAAGCCATGCTGCATTTCGAAAACGGTAAGAATCTGTTGATCACGGCGCCGAAGAACAACAATGAGAATGTCTATATCGACAGATTGACGGTGGACGGCAAGGAATATACGAAGAATTACTTCGAACATGAAGACCTTCAGAAGGGTGGCGTGATTGAAGTGACGATGAGTGACAAGCCGAATTACAAACGGGGAACAAAGAAATCTGATTTTCCTTATTCGTATTCGGAGTCAGGTAGGTAGAATGCGGAAGGTCTTTTGAAGTACGCTGTCAATAGATGTTTCAGAAGCAATTGGAATGGCAATAAAACGATACTAACTAACATTAATACCAGTTTATAAAGATGCGAAATTTCTTGAAAATCTCCTTGATGGGCATGGCTGCCCTGACTATGGTTGCAATGAGCTGCAACGCACAGAAAGGTATGGAGCAGAAGAACAACTATGTCTCTTTTGTCGATCCTTTCATCGGTTCCGGAGGACATGGACACGTCTTTGTCGGTGCGAACGTTCCTTTTGGCGCCATCCAGTTAGGCCCGCAGAATATCTTCAAAGGTTGGGATTGGTGTTCGGGATATCATTATTCAGACAGCATCATCGTCGGATTCAACCATTCCCATTTGAGCGGTACAGGTTGCTCGGATTTGGGCGACGTCATTCTGATGCCGTTTATCGGAGCCGTCCGGACTACTTCCGGAACACAGGACAACATTGAAGGCAGCTGTTCTTCCTATTATCGCCATGCCAATGAAAAGGCTGCTCCGGGATATTATTCCGTGAAGCTTGACAATGGTGTAAAGGTAGAACTGACAGCGACGGAACGTGTCGGAATGCATCATTATATCTATCCGGAAGGAACGGCGCGTCTTCTCATCAACCTGAAGGATGGAAACGACAACAAGACGTTTGACACCTATATGAAGAAGATCGATGCCAACACCATCGAAGGCTATCGTTTTGTGAAGGGCTGGAGTCCGATGCGCAAGGTCTTCTTCTACATGAAGCTCAACCGACCGATCGAATCGCTGCAACTCTTCCATTCGGATGCAGCCGCCGGATTTGATTCTCTGAACGGCGATTCTATAAAAGGAGTCGTTACCTTTGGAAAAGGCGTTAAGGATGTTCTGGTGAAAGTATCTCTTTCGTCCGTCAGCTGTGCCAATGCAAAAGCGAATATGGATGCGGAACTGCCGGCATGGGATTTCAATCAGGTTCATCAGGCAGCTATCGATAAATGGAACCGGCAGCTTTCCTCTATCAGCGCGCAGACGAATGACAACCGTGCGAAGAAGATATTCTACACGGCTATGTATCATGCTTCGTTCTTCCCCTGTCTCTACTGCGATGTCAACGGAGAATTCCGCGGCATGGACGACAAGATCTATAGCGATACGAAGTGGACCAACTATTCCATCTTCTCGCTTTGGGATACCTATCGCACGTTCGATCCGCTCATGACCATCCTCAATCCGAAGATGATGGGCAACTTCGTCAATTCATTCCTCAGTATATACGATCAGAATGGAAAGCTTCCTATTTGGCCGTTGCAGTCCGGTGAGACGGAATGCATGCCGGGCTACAGTTCCATCCCGATCATTGCCGACTGCTATTTGAAAGGCATCGGTGGCTTCGATGCAGAACGTGCCCTGAAGGATATGGTCGCTTCGGCCACTTATGACAAACAGAATGGTGTGACTTATGTGAAGACGATGGGCTATATTCCAGCCGATAAGATTCATGAAGCCACCAGCATCGCCATGGAATATGCCGCTGACGACTGGGGATTGGCCGAGATGGCGAAGAAGATGGGCAAGGAAGATATCTATAAAACCTTCATCGCTCGTGGTCATTATTATGAGAAATATTTCGACAAGAGCATCCGTTTCGTCCGTCCGAAATTGGCTGACGGAAGCTGGCGCACACCTTATGATCCGTTTAATTCCATTCACAGTGTCGGCGATTTCACGGAGGGAACAGGTTGGCAATATACCTTCTTCGTTCCGCAGCATCCGGAAGGATTGATATCCATCTTAGGTGGTGATGCCAGATTCATCAGCAAACTCGATTCGCTTTTCATCGTTCATGGCGACATGGGAAAGCAGGCGAGCAACGACATCAGTGGATTGATCGGTCAATATGCGCATGGCAACGAACCGAGTCATCATGTGGCTTATCTCTATCCTTATGCCGGAGCGCAGTGGAAGACAGCGAAGATTGTCCGTCAGATCCAGAAAGATTTCTATACCGATCAGCCCGACGGAATCATTGGAAACGAAGACTGCGGACAGATGTCGGCTTGGCATATCCTTTCTGCTCTCGGTTTCTATCAGGTTAATCCAAGCAACGGCGTGTTTGTCTTCGGCAGTCCGCTGTTTGACAAGGCTTCTGTCAATGTTGGCAACGGAAAGAGGTTTGATGTGATTGCGAAGAACAATTCTCCGAAGAACATCTACATTCAGTCTGTCATGCTCAACGGTAAGCCTTACGAGAACGCTTGGATCTCTTATCAGGACATCATGAAGGGCGGAACGCTGACCTTTACGATGGGTGATCAACCTAACAAGAGCTTCGGTGCCGCTCCGCAGAACCGACCGAAGACCTTGGAATAGTCATGACAAATTACTAACATTTTATATCAAAATTATGAGAATGAAATTGATTCTTGCGGCGCTTCTCATTGCAGGAAGTTCACCGCTGCTGGCGCAGAAATCGTTCCAGCTTCTTTCTCCGGACAATCAGCTGAAAGCGGATGTGTCAGTGGATAAGAATGTGACTGTTGCTCTTAACTCCGGAACGACGGAGGTTCTTGCTGCATCACCCATTTCTATGACGCTCCAAAGTGGTGAAGTGTTGGGCGGAAACAGTCCCAAAGTGTCGAAGGTTACGCGTGCCGAAGGCAATCATGTCGTTGCATCTCCCTTCTATAAACGCAGTTCGGTGAGAGATCAGTACAACGAACTCTCCATCGCGTTCAAGGGCAATTACAAGATCGTGTTCCGTCTCTATAACGAAGGCATGGCCTATCGTTTCGAGACCGCTCGCAAAGGCGACATGATCGTAAAGAACGAACAGGCTTCCTATCGCTTCTCCAGCGATCACCATGCCATCGTACCTTACGTAAACTCAACTGCAGCCACTTTTGACGAACAGTTCCGCAACTCTTTCGAACAGACGTATGTGGATACTGCCATCACGCAGCTCAACAGCAAACGTCTGCTGATTCTTCCCGCTATCGTTGCCTTGGATAATGGCAAAAAGGTCTGCATCACTGAGGTCAACCTGGAGAACTATCCCGGTATGTTCCTCAACAATTCAACAGACAAACCCGAATTGAAAGGTGTGTTTGCTACCTATCCGAAGAAAGTGGAGCAGGGTGGACACAATAATCTCCAGGGTATTGTCACAGAACGCGAGGATTTCATCGCTAAGACGGTAGGCACACGTTCTTTCCCGTGGCGTGTCTTCGTCGTTTCCAATGAAGATAAGGATTTGGCAAACTCTGATATGGTTTATCGTCTGGCTGATCCCTGCCGTGTGAAAGATCTTTCATGGATCAAACCGGGCAAGGTGGCTTGGGATTGGTGGAACGACTGGAACATTTACGGCGTGGATTTCCATGCAGGCGTCAACAACGATACCTATAAGTATTATATCGACTTTGCCTCCAAACATGGCATCGAATATGTCATTCTTGACGAAGGTTGGGCTGTAAACAAGCAGGCTGACTTGATGCAGGTAGTTCCTGAAATCAATCTGGAAGAGCTTACCTCTTATGCGAAATCGAAAAATGTGGGTCTGGTGCTCTGGGCCGGTTATAAAGCTTTCGACCGCGATATGGAAAATGTGGTTAAACATTATTCTGAAATGGGAATCAAAGGATTCAAGGTGGATTTCATGGATCGTGACGATCAGGAGATCTCGGAATTCCTTTACAGAGCTGCCGCTACATGTGCAAAATACAAGGTCATGCTTGACTTCCACGGTATTCACAAACCCACAGGTTTGCAGCGTACCTATCCCAATGTCATCAACTATGAAGGTGTTGCCGGTTTGGAACAGCTGAAATGGGCTCCCGATGAATATAATATGGTTGAGTTTGACGCAACGATTCCGTTCGCTCGTATGGTTGCAGGACCAATGGACTACACGCAAGGCGCTATGCGCAATGCTGCCAAAGGTAATTTCCGTGCCATCAATTCAGAGCCGATGAGCCAGGGAACACGTTGCCATCAGCTGGCTCTTTACACCGTTCTCGAATCACCGTTCAACATGCTCTGCGATAATCCAAGCAACTATTCCCGCGAACTGGAATGCACCCGATTCATCTCTGCTATTCCTACCACATGGGAAGAGACCGTCGTTCTGAACGGCGAGGTCACTCAGTATGTTTCCATCGCTCGTCGTCATGGCATCGATTGGTATATCGGTTCATTGACCAACTGGACACCGCGTGATCTCGTTCTCGATCTTTCATTCCTCGGTTCGGGTGAATATAAGATGGAGGTTTTCAAAGACGGTGTCAATGCAGACCGTGCAGGAAATGACTACAAACGTGAGGTCATCAATGTTCCGGCCAGCAAGAAGCTCACGATTCATCTTGCTCCCGGCGGCGGTTTCGCAGCTCATATCTATAAATAGAACCTAAAGATTCTTTCATTCATATACCGGCATCCTTCTTCCGAAGTGGGATGCCGGTCTTTTTTATCCCAAATCGATCATTAGAAACAATGGCGTTCACGTATTCAAATATGACTACAGGTCACCGCTTGGGCGGAAAGCAGTACTCACGATGCGACTACAGGTCGCCGCTTGAACGGAAAGCAGTACTCATGATGTGACTACAGGTCGCCGCTTGAGCGGAAAGCAGTACTCACGATGCGACTACAGGTCGCCGCTCGGGCGGAAAGCAGTACTCACGATATGACTATAGGTCGCCGCTTGAGCGGAAAGCAGTACTCAACGCTCGACCATGGCTTCCGAGCTCTCGGAAAGCCACTCATACATCAAAATCATAAGGATAGGAACTTTTTCCGTCAGACAAAACAGGGGAAGTTAGTATAAAAAACTGTAGCCGCACCAACAAGGCACGGCTACAGTCATTGTCGTGATTCTAAAAATCTTATTTAAATATCAATTGAGAGAATTGAGCCAGATAGAGGCGCCAGTTTTTCCAGATGTGGCCTTCGCCGGTTTCCATATAGGTATAAGGATAATGATGTTCGTCCAGATACTTGCGGTAATCGGTGTTGGATTTATAGAGGAAGTCTGCGTTGCCGATTCCGATCCAGTAGAGTTTCGGCTTTTTGTCAAACTGAACCTTCAGCTTGGCATCTTCGTTCTGGTAGATCTCGCTGGTGACATCGTTGCCTGCAGAGATGGCTGCGGAGAAAAGTCCTACGTAGTCGAACATATCGGGATATTCAGCAGAGATGAACTTAGAATGGAAACCACCCATGGAAAGTCCGCAGATGGCACGATCCGATTTCTTGGTGATGGTGCGGAAGTGGCTGTCCACAAATTTCACAACATCGGGGAATGCCTTTTCAAAAGAGCCTTCCATGGTTTTGGGCATCGTCATCGAAGGAGCGACGAAGCCGAGTTGAGACTCGCCCGGAGCAGCTTCCTGTGCAGCATTGCCATTGGTCATAACCACGATCATCGGCTTTGCTTTGCCTTGTGCAATCAAGTTGTCGAGAATCTGTGAAGCACGTCCGAGAGCCATCCAAGCCTCTTCGTCACCGCCCATGCCGTGAAGCAGGTAAAGGACAGGATAATGTTGCGAAGCATTGTCTTCATAGCCGGCCGGAGTGTAAACGGTGAGGCGGCGTTTCATGTTGAGCGTAGGACTGTTGTACCACATTCTTGAAACCGTTCCGTGCGCTACATTCTGAACCTTGTAAAGATCGCCGGGGTTGCCGCCGATAATGAAGATGTCGGTCACAGAAGAGACGTCGCGGTTCATATAGACATTGCTTGGATCGAGCACTTTCACGCCGTCAACCACGAAGTTGTAGCTGTAGAGTTGGGAAGCCAACGGAGCAGTCGTGTAGGTCCAGACGCTGTCCGTTCCGTAAGTCATGTCGGCCGTGCCGGCTACGCTGAACTTGCCATAAGGCGTGTCCATCATTTGAGGCGGCAGGCAGTCGCCGGTTATCTGAACCTTTTTGGCATCGGGCGTTCTCAGGCGGAACGTCACAGAGTTGTCCGCATTGATCTGCGGAGAGACGATAGGAGAACTTCCCCATAAAGCCTGCTGGGCAAAGGAAGAGGCACTGATTAAAAGTGCTGCGAAAATCAAATTGATCTTTTTCATGAATGGATATATTTAAGAATTGATATGTATTAAATCTATGGGTCTATTCACAGAGGCGAAAGATTTCCGCCTCCGCAAATATAACCAAAACCAATCTATAATTAGGAAGTAAACACTGTCTTTATTTACGGAGATGTTTTCCGTTTTTAAGAAGCCTTTCGGCAAGTCACCCAGTGCGTTTGTATGATTCGGCTTTTCTAGGGGCTTCCGTTTCCTTTTCAAATTTTTAAATACAAAAAAAGTCCGGAGGAACAAACCGCCGGACTCCTAAAAATAAACGGATTTACAAACACAAATTCAAAGTAACTAACCTAAACAAATCGGATACAATGGAAAACCTAAACACACAATATATATGAAACAAATGAAAGCTCTTTATTTTTCAGCGTAGTACATCGTGTTATAGATGTCCTGCCAGCCGAGGTCGGCAAGTCGCTGATTATTGTTGACGGTCACGTTCACCAAGGTCACATATTTGCGATACTGCTCCTTGTCGAGCGTGCTTTTCATCAGACGAAGATTGTTGTTGATTGCACTTTTCACCATCTGGGGCTGTGCTTCGGTTTCTCCGAGCAGGGTCTCGTTCAGACTGTTTTGCAGACTTTCGTTGTAGATGCTTACCTCTTCAGCCTGTGAAGGTGAAAGATTGAGAGCACGGCTCAACTGTTCTGTACGGTTGTTCTGTGACGGATCTGAAATACTCTTTACGTTGTTGGCAGATGCCATACTGATGGTTGCACTTGCAAAAAGGGTTACGATAGCTAAAATTATACGTTTCATGACTGTTTTCAATTTAATTGTTCATACTAAAATCTTTGGAAGATCACTTTGTATCTTCTTTTCACAAGCAAAGATACAGTGCGCCATCCTGCTTACAGTCGTTTTGATGGCCAAAGCGAAAAAGTGAAAGGTAAGGACGAATTTGAAGGCTTTTTTTATCGGCAGATGAACAGTTCGTAAGGACCGTCTTGATAACGGCGGGAATAGTTGAGGTAATTGTTTATGGTTTGCTCGTTGTAGAGATATTTCGTGGGGATGACCAGAATATACGGTTTGTGAATCTCTTTCACCTGCTCAAAATGATGTTTGGGAATTTCCACGATCGGCGTATGGAGATAATAGTCCAAAGCGCTTCCATTCTTCACGTGATAGCAGCAATAGAAATGCACGTCGTTCTGTTGCGAAATGTCGCGAATCTCTTCTGACAGTCTGGAATAACCGATATCCACATTTACTTTGGGCAGTGATCCGCTGGCAATCATCAGCGCAAACAGCGGTGCAACGGACAACTTGCAGACATAGCGGTTCCAAATATCGCTGTTTTCCGTGTTAGCTGGTTTCATGGCGCCGTTGCAGGACCTGTTTCTATCTTTGATCAGTTGTACTACAGTTATCAATCCTACCAGTGAGACGATGGCTGATGCTGCGAACATGAACGGAGTCTGCCAATTGAGCAAGAGATGCTGCACTTTGAAAAAGATCATTGTGGGCAGCGCCAGACAGTATCCGAAGGCAGGAGCGATCAGACCGATGAATACGCCGAGATCCTTCTCTGACTCTCTCATCAGCGAAGCACATAGGAAAACAATGAAGGGATAGGCCGGCAATAAATAGATTTCAATCTTTGAACTTACGCACGACAATAGGATGAAGGTGACGGTCGTAATAGTAAGGAAGAATCGTTGCAGCGGAAAGACGAGCCTTTTCTTATGAATCCCCTTCCAGATGAGGTAGATGTAAAGGATGATCCAAGGCGCCATGGAATAGGGAAGCGTCACGAAATAGTAGAAAAATCCGTTCCGATGGATGAATGCTCCAAATGCCCTGCCCATCGTTTGATGAAACAGCAAGTTGTTCAGATAAACGCTGCCTCCTTCCGAATAGACCATAAAGAGCCAGATGGCAGAAAGTCCGAAGAGAATGCCCCAAGTGGTCCATCCGAGATATCTTTTTATTTCTTTGCCTCTTTTTTCGATCAAAAGGAAGAAGAAGATGGAGAGAAGAGGAATGAGAAGCCCGAAAGGACCTTTGGTAAAGAGGGCAAGGAAAATATATAAGGGAAGAAGTACCCTGCGTTTTCGGGTGATGCCTTCGGAGTACATTTTATAAAATGTGTAGAGCGAGAGCACGATGAAGAGCGTCATCAGCATATCCATGCGGATCACGATCGTTGCGCTGAGAAACATGCCGGTCGTCAGCAGTAACCATTGTCCGGCACTGCGATAGTCTTTGTCAATGATGGGCGTGGTCCATTTATCCATGATGTGCAGAATGAGGAAAGATGGAATGAGGGAAAACAATCCCATCCAGATCATGCAGTGTCCGTTCCAGAATCGTTCGCCCAGCATGACGAGCCAGATGTAAAGAGGCGGTTTGTCTGCATAGATAGCTCCATGATTGTAGAAAGCGAAGAAGTTGCCATTGCGTAAAGCCTGTTCTGCAATGCTGAGGTAAGTCAGTTCATTGCCTTTCGCTATGTCTCGCATCAGAAAGATTGGAATCAATGCGATCAGCCAGAAGAGGTATTTAGCATTTTTCATCGTACTTAAAGGGCTCGTCTTTATGGATGGCGCAAAGATGAGGAATCCCTTATCATCGGAAAGTCCGAAATGAGGTGACAACTATTCCAAATGAAGGATTAAGAATTATTGTAAGATGCTGATGAGAGAACGACCGTTAAGGTGGAAAAAAGGTTAGAAAGCGAATTTATGGATTCGCTATGTGGCGCGGATCTATCCGAACGTCTGTCAATGCATTTAGCAGGGTTTCATCATGAGAAGTTACAATGATCAGTCGGTTTTGTTTCAAAGAGCACAGGTAGGAACAGATACGAAGCTTCAGCGGTTCGTCATTGCCCTTCAATGGTTCATCCATGAGAATAAGCGGTGCGTCGAATGCCAAAGCGCGGGCAAGCGCTACGCGTTCCTGCTGTCCGTAACTGAGCTGATCGGGAAGGCGATCGGTCAGATCTTCAATCTCCAAGGTTTTGAGAAGTTCGTGGACCGTGGCATTTGCTTTGGACTGGTTCGAGAAAGAGGCCACGGCCAAAGCGATGTTCTCCCAAACCGTCAGATGATTCAACAACTGCGGTTCCTGGAAAAGACATGCGATGCGTTGCGGTCGGTTGACGATGGTTCCTGTTACGGGTTTGAGACGATAGTCGAGAAGTCGGAGAAAGGTGGTCTTTCCGGCTCCTGAAGGTGCTGATATGCCATAGATTTTTCCTGCCTGGAACGTATAGGAGAACGGCGTGAATCCATATTCGCCTTGCAGTTCATGTACTTCAAGAGGCTTGTCGATTGTCGTATCTGTCAAAGTCTTCTCACCTGCAAATCGGATGTGGAAACGGCAATGGGAAAGAGCGACAACGCATTTATCCAGTATAAAACTGATGACAACAGCGATGATGGTCCATGCGACAAGTTCCGACAAGGATAAAAAACTCTGAGCCTGTTTCATCCCGCTGCCTATTCCGAAGCGGCATTGTGAAAGGACTTCACCCATGATGATGGCGCGCCATCCGAATCCCACGGCTGAAGCCAATCCCGAGAAGAGAAACGGGCGCAATTGCGGATAGATGATCATCGCATAACAGTTAAAGGTTCCGATATGGAACAATTCTGCCACGCTGTTTTTTTCTTTATCGAGCTGTTTCAATCCACTGGCAAGATTCTCTGTCAGCAGCGGATACATTACGATAAAGGCAATGAGCAAAGGGATGCTTTCAGGATCGAGAAAGATCAGTGCAATGAGGATGAACGAGATGACTGGCACGGATCGAATCACTGAAAGAACGGGACGAAGTAGGAGCGATGCCTCTTGGTAACGTGCCATGAGCAGCGCTGTGGGAAAAGCCAGCAGGAGAGAAACGATGAGTCCGATAAAGGCACGTCCTAATGTGGCTGCTACCGATAACCAGAAGTCTCCGCTGAGGATCAACTGCGCGAGTGACTCCACCGTATCCACGAATGTAGGTTCAAATCCGCTCATCTTTTCGTGGGTTTGAAGAACGAATCGTCAGGAATCTTGTCCCCGATGGCTTTCGGCTGGTAGTTCATGATGAGTTGTAGAAAACTTATCACAGATTCATTGCAAGTCGCTGCATCTCTATATTCTATTTTGCATCGGGCGATGGATTCGGATGTCAAGGATCCTTTGGGAAATAGATGCTGTCTTTCGAGTGTGAGAATCGTAGCAGATGGATTTTCATTGACCGAGCGACAAGATGAGGCTGTCAGACTGTCTATGGATTGGCTGAATGCAATCATGTTGGTATGGCAAATAAGAGCCGTCTGTGCAAATCCGTTGTCGAATCCATCCAGATGATTCAGATCGGCTGCGATACGAAGTGAAGAATCTTTGGCCAGTGCGATGCTGACAAAGGGCTCACTCAGAAGAGCCGCATCGGCACGATGTGCCAGCAAAGCCGCCATCACTTCGCGCGCATTGTTGAAAGCAAAGTCGGGATGATACTGCGAACCGTTTTTCTCAAGCCATGCTCGTGCCAATATGCCCGGTGTCGTTTCAGCTCCGAACAAGAGAAGCCGAGTGTTTGGTTTAGCTACATTCCGTTCCACGATGAAAAGTGTTCCCCAAATGGGACAACCTAAGAGATGGCAATCCACGCCACGATTATAGAGGTTTGCCGCCGTAATCATGGGAAGAACGGCAAGGTCCGTCTTATTCTGAATGTATGAAGCTACTAATTGATCCGGTGAATCCATTAAGAACACCTTAATATTTTTCCCGGATAGTTGAGTTTCCTCCTTCATCCATTCCGCAAAAGCAATGGCAGAAGGTCCGCGCAGAATACCGATCCGGATGGCCTTGTCATCGGAATGCTTTTTCTCTGTACATCCGCAAACAAGCAAAATGCACAACCAGATGAATGCTATTGAATAAGTCTTCTTCACAAAGGCAAATATACATATTTTCTGATATTGTTTAAATGAAACCTCCTATTCATAGAAACAAACGCCTGATCCCATCTATATTCAACTTCTTTAAAAATAGAGGGAGTCGCAAGGAGATTGGATATAAATTATTCAACCATGGTTAAAAATTATTTTCATAGTATGCCAGAGCTCGTAAGTCACTATGAAAAAATATTTTAACCATGGTCAAACATATTTTTCTCAAAGACCTTCGCACGGTGTTTGAGTGGAAGACGGAGAATGATATCGTGTGATACAAAATTGGGAATTCTGACAACGGAGATCCCGTTGTCAAAAAGAGATGTCGGACAACATATAGGAAGGTATGTTTT
>CAZIVE010000040.1:0-9250 GCA_964542435.1 uncultured Parabacteroides sp. | reverse complement strand
CGGAGATCCCGTTGTCAAAAAGAGATGTCGGACAACATATAGGAAGGTATGTTTTTCGGAAGTTTACGAGTATTTATTGCGTATTCTTCTTTTGACATACCTTCGCCTATGACCTTACATGCTATTTTGGATTACCAACCGAATGAATTCCTTTTGGGAACATAGGTCTTGTTGCCATTGCTGTTGATGTAGTATTGTCCACCTCGAGAACCAGTTTGAATGGTGTGACCACTTCCGTAGTTATTGGCATTAGAAGAATAATCACGTGCTCTTGAACCTGTCGTTCCTGTATAGACATTAGTATTTCCTTGAGTGGAATAATTATCCCAATTCGTGTTATTGGATTCCGTTTTGTAATGACCATTTACGTACGTTCCGTCATTGCGCGTATAACTTTGCTGATATCTGGTATCTGGGTTTGTTGTACTATAAATCCCACTAATGCCTATATCGTTTCTTGCATTGTTTGTTACAATTGTCGTACTTCCATAATTGATTTGTGCAAAAGATGTTGTAGCGAATGCCATCATGGCAATCATTGTAAATATTAGTTTCTTCATTTCCTTCTTTGTTATTAAAATCAAAACCAAAGTCCATTACCTCTTTTATGATCTTTTTTCTCCTCTCTTTTCTCCTTTTTATCAGCATTGTCTTTTTCTTCAAAATAATGCCTGTTCAAATTTTCAGAGCTTTCGTTACGGACACGTTTGTAGAAATTGCTACGAGCCGCGCGCTCCTCTCTCAGCATGTTACAAGTCCCGATTTCACTTTCAACCCAATTCATGGAGTTGCTGATATTGAGTTTGGAAGCCTCTTCCACAGCGTCCTGGTTTGCACCGATGTATGTGAAAATCCAATTGTCTTTTTTCAGACCGTCGATAATCATGGCAATTGCATTGGCCGAATATTCTCTCGAAGCATTTTCCATTCCATCGGTGATGACAGTAACAAGAACACGGAAGTTCTCATCGGGTTTGATTGTCTTTTTCAATTTGGAGAATGCATTTCCCATGGCGTCATACAACGGTGTGCCTCCGTCTGGTTGATAGTCGTGACTTGAAATCGTGTGACAGTTTTTAGCGTCCGTGAGGTCAAAAATGTAATTCTGATGTTCTGTGTTGAATGCTACGAGAGAGACCTTATGAACTTGGTCCGGATCCTCTTCAATGGCTGAAGAAATACTTGTGATGGTTTCATTTAAACCACTGAGAGCTTGGTCTTTGATACATGACATACTGCCGCTCTCATCAAGAATGATCAAATTGTAAATGCTAAGCTTTTCCATTTCTTTGCGTTGTTTAATTGTGTAATAATGACGCAAAGATACATTGTGTAAATTATACGCACAAATATTTTTGCGTAAAAATTACGCAAATAACATTGTTTAACTAAAAGGGTATCTCGCCAGACTTGTTCTTTACGACTTCTTCAAAGCGTTTTGCATTGAAATAGAGGAGGTCAGGAGTCCGACCCGTTCGTCTTGTCTTCATCGAGATCTCTTCTGACGTTTCCGGTAAATCAGATGACATCTCTTTGCTGTTGATTTCATTGCTTAAATAGCAGTTCATTTGTGAATTTGAGAGTATCGATTTATTGATGCCTAACGAAGAATGGTTGAATTTTGCAGCAATATCAAAGAAGGAGAGTCCCTTTGGCTCTGCAACTTCTGAGATGTGACTCGCTCCTTTTTCCTGCTCTTGAGAATCCTTGGACTCGACATTCCTCACGATACCGAGATTACGCATTTTCTTATTGAAGTTGCGGCGGTCGAATTTTTCTTCCAAGATGCTTTCGAAAAGATTCTGCAGTTCGCTCATGGTGAAGACTTCATCAAGCAACTGGAAACCGACGGGGCGGAAATGAATATCTTCTTTCAGCTGTTCACGAGCTTGTGAAAAGATTTTCAGATGGTCGAATGCAAGATTCGGCAGGTCGTGGATGGGGAACCACTGAGCCATTTCTGCATCGTCACCACCGATGATATGGAAGAGACTTTGACGAACAAGCGCATAAAAGGCAACTGTAACCACTCGTTCACGCGGATCTCTGTCCGGTTCACTAAAAGCACCGAGCTGACGAAGATAGACACGGTCCATGTTGGTCTCTTCCTTCAGTTCTCGCAAGGCACATTCCTCACAGCTTTCGTCTATCTGCATAAAACCGCCCGGCAACGCCCATAAACCTTTGAAAGGCTCTAATCCGCGTTTAATGAGAAGAACATTGAGCTGTCTGCCATCAAATCCGAAAACCACACAGTCTGATGTGACGGCGGGATGTGGATATTTATACCGGTATTTTAATTCGTCTTCCTTTTCCATTTCTTGTTTGTGTAATTATGACGCAAATGTAATTTCCTTTTTCTTATTTTCAAAGAAAAATCTTCGAATGTTTGAATTGGACAACATATTATCTGATTTCAACAAGGTGGAGCCAGTATTTTAACGGATATTTGCACCGTGAAATCAAAAATATTAATGATATTTGAACTATACAGATTCAAGGCTTGTGTTATTATTCTCATGTTTTTGACTGGAATTTGTGCCCTGCATGCACAGACAGATAGTAAGAAAGACAGCGTACGTACGAACGAAGGTTCCAATCGTAACGTGCTGCTCAATGCGGCTACGAAGAATGCACCACGTGTTGTGAATGTCGGACTTCCTACAAGCACTACGGATATTTTGGAAAATGGGCTTCCGGTTGTTTATTTATTCTTCCCTCAGAATTCCAATCGAAATTGGCGTTCCAGTGTCTCCTTGTCAAGTACAGGCCTTCTCAATCTGGCGGAGTCTGGCATTATGAGCGAGCATTTTGGCTATTCCGTTGATTCCTATACGAAACTCGGTGGTGACAAATCAACATTCGACGGGAATTTCTCCACCAGCCATTTTGGATGGATCTTCGGCGATATCTCGGCAACAGGTCCTCTTGGTAAAGGCTTCTATTATACAGCAGGCGTATATGTTAATCTCGATCCTGAATCGTATGATTTGAAGTTCTCCAACTATTCCGATAATACGCAGATATATCGTGCCGGCATTACCAAGCGCTTTGCAGGAGGACGAGGCTCTGTCAGTCTCCTTTACAAATATGCAAAAAGCACGATATTGCTCAACTCTGCTGTGTTTCAGTATGAAGAGGGCGGCTCTGTAAAGGAATACAATGGCTTCCGCATAGGCCGCGATTCCTATCTGCCGGTTGATGATGAATTCCGTATGCTGGATGTTTATTCCGGGAAATATTATACGCTGCATCTAGGAAATGTGAACGACATGAAAAGCGTTACGCATAATTTGGATCTGTTGGCCGATTATGATCTGGGAAACGACTGGAAACTTCATTTTGCCGGTCGTCTCTACTCTTCTAAAATGCGCCGAAACTTGGTCTCGATGAATTCTATATTCTCTGTGACAGAAGCAGATGGCTTTCATTATTCGGATGGAACCAGCTATTCTGGCAATGTGCAGAATGCATTCTTTGAACTGGCAAATAGAACGCCAGTCAAAGCGGCCATGAGTCGTTTGGAACTGTTTCACAATCTGGGTGCACATCAAATGAGACTGGGATTGTTGGAATACCTTTATGACGAAGGTGAATTCTCGCTCAACCGTTCCTATTTCTATCAGGAAGTGGCACCCAATCCTCATAAGTTGTATAACGCTTCGACGGACGAATACGGCATATACAGCTATAATAATGGTTTGCCGATGGAGAGTGGACATGAGAACAAAACGACACTCTTTGCCACGGATGAATGGAATGTCAACAAATGGTTGGACTTGAGTTATACAGCCAGTCTGCGTTATCATTCTATTGGAGGACATTACAGTACGGAAGCTCGTACCAATGGATTCAACGTGGCCGGGAAAAAGCTGACTTCCTTCAATAATAGTTGGGTAAGTCCGGGTGCTTCTGTCCAAGCTTTGTTGCACATTACTCATTATTTCGGATTGAATCTTTCCGCTATCTATAATCAAAAAGAGGGTTCGCTGGCTGATTATTCTTCATCTGTCAAACCTTCCCTTGACAAGAAATCCAACAACCGTTATGTAACAGCGGGCATCGTGTTCAATCATCGTCTGATGGATATCAGTTCATCATTCAGTTTGCTGAAGAGCAGTAATTACCGAGAAGTGGTCAACTTGGAGAATCCGAGCAATCTTTCTGAGATGAGCTCTGCTCCGGTCAACTATGATATCAAGACAACGGGCTGGACAACCGACGTCGTACTTCATCCTTTCAGAGGATTCAACTTTCATGCGCTTCTGACCTTGCAGAGTCCGCAGTATGATAACTTCTCCCTCAATGTCTTCAACAAAGATTGGAATTTCACTGGCAAGACGGTACGTAGCATTTCCAAAACATTGATAGAACTGGATCCAAGCTATACTACAAACAACGGGAAGTTCCGTTTTTGGGTCAGCGCCCGATATTTCGGCAAGCAATATGCCAACTACACCAATGTGCTTTTCTTCAAAGGCTGGTGGGAAACATTCGGAGGTGTGAATTATAAGGTCAATCGTCATGCTAGTCTGAGTGTTAATGTCACCAATCCATTGAATCAGCGCGGAGCAAAAGGTGTGATGGGTGGCGCCTCTCTGATTACCGATCCAACACCGTATTACGGAAAGCTAATCGCATCCAGCGCCTATATTCGTCCATTCACGGTAGAGGCAACGCTATCCTTGCATTTTTAAAATAGTATCCGTTTATGAAAGAGGTAAGACAATGTGAGCGACAACATGAAACTCTCCGAAATCAATCGACTTTGGAAAGTATTAAAAGATACCTTATATTTGCAGAACGCTTTAATATCAGAAATACTTTTATGATAGAAAATCTTCTGCAGTTTTATAAACGGATCCATAGAGAATCTACAAACGATCAGCTTGTCCATTACAAGGGTGAGGAGTTTTATGATATCATTCGTGCTCGCTGTTCGGAAGGAAAGACTACGTTTAGCTACCGTGATTTCTATAAAGTCTCCTTGGTGAAATCACAAGGGAAGCTTTATTATGCGGACAGATGGATCCTGATCGACCGTCCGGCCATCATGTTTTCCTCTCCATTGGTGCCTTATGCATGGGAAGGAATCAAATCAAATGGTGATGACGGACGTTTTCTGATCTTTAATGAAATGTTTGTCCGTGGCGATCACAACCGTGCTTCTCTTTCTGAAACGCCGTTGTTTGACCCGAAGATGGAGCGCGTTTATTTCATTGATGACGCAGAGGTCGCTTCTATTGATTCGTTGTTCGATAAGATGGAAGAGGTGATTCATTCTGATTATTCCGGAAAGGCTGACGAATTGCGTTGCTATCTTCATCTGTTGATTCATGAAGCCATGCGCGTGAAGGCCATCAGCAGTTACGAACCGCATAACAATGCGGCCAAGCGTATTGCCGAATTGTTTCTCGCTCTTCTCGACCGTCAGTTCCCGGTAGATATTCCTGACAAAAAGCTTGTTCTCAGTACTGCCAATGATTATGCCGATCGTCTCAACGTCCACGTCAATCATCTGAATCGTGTGGTGAAGGGTGCAACAGGTAAGACGACCACGCAGCTCATCAACGAACGGATTGCTCAGGAGAGTTCCCAATTGCTGCAACATTCTTCGCTGTCAATAGGAGAGATTGCGTTTGGAATGGGCTTCGAGGAAAACTCCTCTTTCAGCAAATTCATGAAGAAGCAGACAGGAAAGACACCTACGGAATTGCGCAGCAAGCTCGTTCAATAATTGATTCACATCGTTTTGAGAAGATTTTTTTCGTTTTAAAGCAACCATTTTCTCTTTAAAGTATTTCATTTGTCCGAAATACGACAAGAAAGTATAACTTAGTCGCGTAAAAAGAGGATGATTTGTGACATTTCAAACATCGCCGATAGATACAAACACAGATATATTCATTTAAATAACCTGATATCGTATGCTAAAGAAAGTAAGAGTTGTTCTTGCAGCACTGTTTTTCGTGCTGATTACATTGTTGTTCCTCGATGTAACGGGAACTTTGCACACATGGTTCGGATGGATGGCCAAGATCCAGTTTATTCCGGCTGTTATGGCACTCAATGTAGGTGTAATTGTAGGATTGGTCATCTTGACGATCCTCTTTGGAAGAGTTTATTGTTCCGTCATCTGTCCATTGGGCGTATTCCAGGACATTGTTTCCTGGATCTCCTCCAAAAGAAAGAAAAAGAAAAACCGCTTCACCTATTCACCGGCTATCTCATGGCTGCGTTACACGGTTCTGGGCGTATTTGTCATCGCATTCATTGCCGGTGTCGGCTCTTTAGTGGCCTTGCTTGATCCTTATGGATCGTTCGGCCGTATCGCTTCCAATCTGCTGGCTCCGATTTATGCGTGGGGAAACAACCTGCTTTCTGCCATTGCTGCTCATTTCGACAGTTATGCTTTCTATCCCGTAGATGTCTGGATCAAAGGTGGCGCAACGTTTGTCGTTGCCATCATCACCTTTGTCGTCATCGCTTATCTGGCTTGGCGCAACGGACGTACCTATTGCAATACCTTTTGTCCGGTCGGAACGATTCTGGGTTTCGTGGCTCGCTTCTCTCTTTTCAAGGTGAGCATCGACACAACGAAATGCACCGGATGTACACTCTGTTCCCGTCGTTGCAAGGCTTCCTGCATCGATGCCAAGAATCATAAGATCGATTACAGCCGTTGCGTTGCCTGCATGGATTGCGTGGAAAACTGTAACAGCGATGCACTCCATTATACTTTTATGCCGAAGCCGCATACGGAAGCGGCAGTCAGCAAGCCTTCCGAGAAGAAGGCAAATCAGGATGCTATGGTTCAGCCGGCACTTCAGACCGCTACAGCGTCTGTCAATGCACGTCGTAGCTTCCTTACGATTGGTGCGCTGCTCGCCTTCGGTTCTGTTGTGGATGCTCAGAAGAGAAAGAGCAGCAACAATCATCAGCAGGTAAACGGTGCCCAGGTCAATAAAGACGGCGGTTTGACGACACTCGTACCTAAAAAGACACCGCATCGTAACACGCCGATTGTTCCTCCGGGAGCACACAGCATCAGTAATTTCACGAAACATTGCACGGCTTGCCAGCTTTGCGTTTCTACCTGTCCGAACGGCGTGCTTCGTCCATCCACCGATCTCATGAAGTTCATGCAGCCGGAGATGAATTACGAACACGGATATTGCCGTCCTGAATGTACAAAATGCTCCGAAGTTTGTCCTACAGGTGCTATCAAACTGATCACGAAAGCCGATAAGTCGGCCACACAGATCGGTAATGCCGTTTGGGTAAAGGAAAGATGTGTCGTTCTGAGAGATGGCGTCGATTGCCATGAATGCGAGCGTCACTGTCCGACGAAAGCCATCCAGCTGGTTGCCGTCGATGAGAAAGATCCTGAGACTTTGTTTACTCCTGTCATCAACACAGAACTTTGCATCGGTTGCGGAGCCTGTGAGAATCTTTGTCCTTCTCGTCCGTTGAGTGCTATTTATGTAGAAGGACACGAAATGCATCGTACTGTATAACATTTAAATCTGACAATCATGAGTGATAATCATATTAATAGAAGAAATTTTCTGAAAGTAATGGGCGTTGGAGCCGGTGCAGCCGCTGCGGCAACTGTCCCGGGATGCAGCCCAAAGAAGAGCGACAGCGGATTGGAGGATGAAAGTTTTTCCACTGCGCCCGTTCCTAAGGGCAAGATGACCTATCGGTATGACAAGAAGACTAAGGCAAAGGTTTCCTTGCTGGGCTTTGGATGCATGCGCTTCCCGAGTACTACGAATGAAAAAGGAGAAGATGTCATCGACCAGGAGGCTGTGAACCATCTGGTGGATTATGCCATTGATCACGGAATCACCTATTTTGATACGGCGCCCGCTTACGGACAGTCGGAGGATGTGGTCGGCATTTCTTTAAGCAGATATCCGCGTGATAAATATCTGGTCGCAACGAAATTGTCCAATTTCGATCCTTCAACGTGGAGTCTTGAAGCTGCCAAGGAGATGTATCACACTTCGTTGAAGCGTATCAAGGTGGATTATGTAGATTATTATTTGCTGCATGTAGTAGGTATGGGAGGCGTGAAAGGTGCCAAGTCTCGTTTCATCGACAACGGCATGCTTGACTTTCTCATGCAGGAACGCGAAGCCGGTCGCATTCGCAACCTTGGTTTCTCTTATCACGGAGATGTTGAAGCCTATGACTATCTGCTTTCTCAACACGATAAATACAAATGGGATTTCGTCCAGATCCAGCTCAACTACGTGGATTGGGAAAATCACGGAGGCGATAAGGGATTGGATGCAAGTTATCTTTACGGAGAACTGGAGAAACGCGGCATTCAGGCCGTCATCATGGAACCTCTTTTGGGAGGACGCCTTGCGCGACTCACGCCGACAGCTCTTCAGATGCTCAAGAAGATTCATCCCGATCTTAGTCCCGCTTCATGGGCTTTCCGCTTTGCAGGTTCCAAGCCTATCGTCCTGACCGTTTTGAGCGGTATGACCTATATGGAGCATTTGCAGGATAACATCCGCACCTTCTCGCCGCTGACTCCGCTTACCAATGAAGAGCAGCAGACGCTCAAGACGATTGCCGATCTGATGCTCCATTCCGATCTGATTCCTTGTACGCAGTGTAAATATTGTATGCCTTGTCCTTACGGATTGAACATTCCGGAAGTCTTTGCGCATTACAATCGCTGTGTGAATGACAAGATGTTGCTGAAGAGTTCATCCGATCCTAATTATGTCAAGGCTCGCCGCGAGTTTCTCTACGGCTATGACCGCAGTGTTCCGAAACTACGTCAGGCAAACCATTGCATCGGCTGCAAACAATGTGAGCCGAAGTGTCCGCAGGGCATCAAGATCAGTGATCAGATGGAACGAATTGATAAGCTGACCGAGAATCTGAAACAAAATCTGGCCTTCGACAATACTCACGAAGAGCAGCTCAAACAAGGTCAAGAATAGTAATCTAAACCAGACGCCGGAAGTGTAAGACATCGCTTCCGGCGTTTGTCTTTCGTCCAAACACCTTTCCAGAAACCTGAATTCCAACTCTAACGCTGTCAAAGTATCTTTCCAGAAACCTAAATTCCAACTCTGACACTGTCAAAGTACCTTTCCAGAAACCTGAATTCCTACTCTGACACTGTCAAAGTATCTTTCCAGAAACCTGAATTCCAACTCTGACACTGTCAAAGTACCTTTCCAGAAACCTAAAGACCTACTCTGACACTGTCAAAGTACCTTTC
>CAZIVE010000039.1:0-23902 GCA_964542435.1 uncultured Parabacteroides sp. | reverse complement strand
CATCCAATCTTCCGGGTACGGAGAACAGCTATCAGGGTTACGGCGGATTCTATTCAGAAGAGGGATTAGGCGTGGAAGCTCCAGGCAAGGGCATTCCTAACAATGAGGCACTGAGTGGCATTTTGCGATACAATCTGGACAAGTCCAAAGCGACCAAGATGAAACACGATCATCCGATCCGGTTCGGTCTTTCCGCCCGTTATCGCTTCAACAACAGATGGAGTCTCGAAAGCGGAGTGGTTTATTCCATTCTCAATGCGCATCTGACCTCCGGCAGCGCGTCCTATCATTACAAGACACAGCAGACGTTGCATTACATCGGTATTCCCATGAATGTCAGCTACAGCCTCTGGAACAATCGCCACTTCGACCTCTATCTGTCCGGAGGCGGAATGGTGGAAAAGAATGTGTCAGGCCACGTGAAGACCGAATATATCCTGAACGGAGAAATTGAATCGAGCCATAATGACAAGATCTCCATCAATCCCTTGCAATGGTCGGTAAACGGATCGTTGGGGCTGCAATACAACATCACACCGCAAGCTGGATTTTATATCGAGCCGGGCGTCAGCCACTATTTCGACAATGGCAGTTCCGTGGAAAACATCTATAACAAGAAACCGACAAACTTCAACCTCAACCTCGGCCTTAGATATACCATAAGGTGAGAAACGAAGGGACTTCCCTTCATTTCTCACCTTACTTTAACTTCAACAAAACGGTTTACTCTGTGGGCTGATAGAGATAACGTCGAATGCTATGTTTCGGCGTCTTTTCAAATTCTTCCTGATAAAGACGGAAAGAGGAGACCTTGCAATAATAGGGGAAACTCTTGTTGAGTTCGTCGATGTTCGCCTGCATCAGATGATCAATGGTCGTATGATCGATATGTTCCTTGTCGAGCTGTTCGAAATCGGGATAAATGAGTGCAACTAGCTTTCCTTCCTGAGAAATGACAATCGATTCAGAAACATAATTCATATTGTTCAAATGCTCTTCCAACTCTTCGGGATAGATGTTCTGTCCGTTCGGACCGAGAATGAGGTTCTTGCTGCGCCCACGGATGAAAAGCGAGCCGTCGGCATCGATGGTGCCCAGATCGCCTGTACGCATCCAGCCATCTTCATTCATCACGGCCTTCGTAGCTTCCGGATTCTTATAATAACCCAACATCACATTATCACCGCGCACCAAAATCTCACCGACCTTGTTCTGCGGATCCTCCGAATCAATCTTGATCTCCATGCGGTCAACAACACGACCGACGCTGCCTTGACGATATTCATCCCATTGCGAATAGGTCACGAGCGGACAGCACTCCGTCATTCCGTAACCGACGGTATAATGGAAATGAATGGCCTGCAGGAAACTCTCCACCTCAGGATTGATGGCAGCTCCGCCGATGACCAGTTCGAAGCATTTTCCTCCGAAAGATTCATCGAGACGTTCACGGATGCGATTGAGCAACGTACGATCAACAAGCGGCAACTTCAACAGGATCTTCAGCCACGGCTTGTTGAGTTCCGGGAATACTTTGTTCTTGATGATCTTCTCGATAACCAACGGAACCGTCAATATCAACGCCGGCTTGATCGTAGCAAAAGCTTCGGCGATGATGCGCGGAACGGGAATACGAGAGAGGAAATGGACATGACATCCATTGTTCAACGAATTGAATACGTCAAACGTAAGGCCATACATGTGCGCCATCGGCAGCATACAGACAATATTATCACCCGGATGAATAAACGGCAGACGCGAATGGGCAAAGACCGTATTGCTCCAAAGCGCACGGTAAGGCACCATCACACCTTTGGAGAAACTGGTTGTACCGGATGTATAGTTGATCAAAGCCAACTCCTCAGGCTGATCTTCGTAATAATGAACCTCATCCTGTCCGAACTTGCTACCAAACTTTAGCATGAACAGATCATCGATATGATCCCAAGATGACTGAGCCGTACTGTCGGCCTTGATGATGGAGAACTTATCTATCTGCACGATCAAGGAGAGAGCCGGCATCTTCTCTTCATTCAGCATCTCCCAGTTGCCAGATGCTACGAGAAGCGCCCTCGCATCGGAATGATTGACGAGATGGTGAATATTGTCGGGCTTGAAATCCTGAAGAAGTGGAACGGCTACCGCACCGTATGTGACAACAGCGAAAAGCGAAATGGCCCAATGGGAAGAATTACGACCCACGAGCGCTATTTTGTCACCCTGACGAATACCTGCCGATTCAAACAGGATGTGGAGCTTTTCGATGCACACAGCCATATCGCTGTACTTAAAAGTGGTGCCGTCATAATCCGAATAAGCAGGCAGATCCCAATACTTCTTGACGGCATTCTCTACCAATGCTACAAAACTTTTATCGTTAACCATATCTGAATTGAATTATTGTTTCTTCTTAGCTGTTGAATCCGACTTCAACTCGGTCCGCGTTGTGTCCATCCTTAAAGGAGGCAGCAGTACTCGCGTTCGGCGGAATATATCGGAAACATTCGTAAAATCTTTCTTGAAGATAATGCCTACGCCCTGCGTTGTCAGTGACTGTTTGAGATACTGATACATATCGTTGGCATGATTGTACGCTTTGAGACGGATATCGCCCGTCTTCGTCAGTTTGTATTCGAGATCGAACTCTCCCACGAAGACATTCTGGTTGAGATTGACATTGTTCTTATATCCGAAGTTACCGTTGAAGAGCAGACGGTTGTTGAGCAACTGACTGGAAAGGAGCATCTCCATCTCCGTGTCGTTAGTAAATCCATCCTGGCTCGCTCGGATGTTGGCTCCGATCTGAACTTTGTCCGTGAGTGAATTGAGCAAACCCGACAACTGTTGGGATATAGCAGACGAAGCGACGGCCGAGAACTCACTGCCTCGATAGCCGTTGGCATAGTCGGGAGTATAGAATTTGTTGAGTACAAGCAGGTAGATGATCTGACGCGTCATCATGTCTTCGGTATTGACCAGACTCTTCACCTGACGTTCCAGCTCCTCATTGGAACCAGGCAATTCGAGGTCGAAAGAGATCTCCGGACTTCGCATCACTCCGTTTATGTTCAAGACGCAATTGACCGGGACATTCGTACGCGAACTTTCCACCAATAACCCTTCATCCAAGTCACCGAGGTTCGCTGTCACCCGATAGATAGCATTCACATTAAGATTGGCAGAATAGGGATCGCCATTAAACGTAACGGTGCTGCCTTCGCGCAAGGTGAAGTCGCGATGGATGATCTGCTGCATACTGAAATTATACTTCCCCTCTGTGATGTTCAAACCACCATAGATACGCAAATCCGATTTCGTTCCGTATTGGATCTGCAGATTTCCGCTCGCATTGCCTTTGATCATATCGCCGGCAGTAGGATCCATGACGAGCTGGATCTCCGCATCAGGAGTGACATCGAGCTGAATATTCATTCTAAATTCCGTTCCGCCGTCATCATCCTTCTTCCCGTCGTTTGCATTGGCAGAGTCTTTGGACGCCGCCAACTGTTTGTTTTTGTCAATGAACTTGATGAAATTATAGTCGTCTGCCGCTGAGTTCTCCATAAAATTGAGTCCGACCACCGTATTGGGTTCACTCTGCATATTGATGTCGAAATTGATGACATCGCCATTGCCCTGAATCGTTGCCTTGCCACTTCCGAAAGCCGTACCGTAAAGAAGCGGATGCTGCTTCGCCGTGGCATTATATACCAGCATCCGATCTGCCGTAATATCCGCCTTGAAGTTGAAATTATGGAAATGCTCATGGTTGACATTGAAAGTGACTCGTCCCTGATTGCCGAACTTGTCTCTCACTGTAACATTGCGGAAGTTGATGGAATTAGGACTGAGATGAATCGAGTCGTCGATAGAATAATAGGTATTCAGAAAATCGATACCGAAACCACCGTCACGAATCATAACGTCGCCCACCACATTCAGCTGGCTGAACGGACCGTAAAGATGAACATTTCCGAATCCTCTTCCCTGTAGGTTTTTCACCACACCGTCCACAAAAGGATGAATGAAGGCAATGTTCAGATCGTTGGCATCGAAATACAACGAGAGTCCCGAATTGGGGCCAACGGGATAAACCGTGCCGTTCACATCAGTCCAGGTGGAATCGTTCTTATAGATCGTGCCCATCATGGAGATGCCTTTCTGCTCATTGTCCCATTCACTGAACATATTGAGACGACCCAGAACAACCTTATTGAAGGAGAAGTTCTTTACCTCCAAGTCCGTATTAAGCATCATGCTCTTATACACGTCGCTGAGATAGAACTTTCCTGTAGCTTCACCGCCGAACTGCAAAACTTCGATATTCAAGACATCAAAAATATAACTCAGTTCCACCTGATGCATGTCCACCTTGAGCGTATCCGTCGGATCCTTGCTGACAAATCCGTTGAGATAAAGATGTTGATCACCCCGCACAACCTGGAAATGCTGCACATGGATCCGTCCGTTACGGATCGATACTTCCGACGGAGAGATGTTCCAAGTCGTATCTTTAACGGTAAGCGTACTTGGGTTCAATCCGATGTGTGTGGTCAAGGCCGTTTTTCCCAGTTCGTCGGTTTCTTCAGCAAATTTAGTGGATGCGGACAAGGTTGCCTTGTATTGATTAGGCTTGTTGTTCGCCCAGTTGATGACCGAATTGAGAAGGTTGTCTTTGGCGCTCGCCTTCAAATCGAGATAATTCTCAAGGCCTTTATCGTTGTAATTAGTGGCACGAAGCTGGATATCGACTTCATCGGAAGGATTCTCACATTGGATGTGGCAAGCTTCAAAGCGCGAACTTCCCAACATAAACTTAGGCAACCATGCCTCCATGCGGAAACGATTGAAACGGTTGTTATAAAAAGCGACAAGACGCGAAGTGGTCTCGATGGTAAACGGCAATTTCAATGTACGGCAGATATCTTCACAACGCTCCACAGTCATCATCATCTCGAAATTGTTTTCCTCCGCTTTGGACGAACGCTTACCATTGGCAGCCTTCACCAATGCCGGAACATAACCTTTAAATGTCTGGAGCAGACAGGGAATCAAGGTACTGAAAGAATAGGCGCCTGTCACCTCTCCATTGAGCACATCGGAAGCGATGGTAAGCTTGCGGCTTTTCGACTGCCCCGAAGCTTCCACCTTCAGACTGTCGAGATGAAAAGAAGAGGGTCTTGTCTTAAACTGCAGATCCTCCACCAGGATCTTTCCCTGAATATTGTCAATATGATTGCCAACGAAATTGGAATTGATGCGGCAAGAAATCTCTGGCTCTTCATATTTGTCTGTCAGATGAAGTTTGTCCGGATGGAGATGAGCCACATCAGCCGTGACATTATAAATGGAATTCCTGCCTTCACGACGGAAGAAGCCGTGCGCATCCAAAGATCCATCGGGATCGTTGATGCGCAAAGCACCATCAAACGAATGTGGCGTGAACGCTCCGTCCAAGAGAATCTTATCATAGCGATGCCCTTGATAATCGAACTTATTGACGTTGGCCATCACCTTGCCTGCGAAATCCCCCTTTTCAGGACGTTTGGCATCGATCTTGATATCCAGTGTGACATCTCCGAATTTCTTATGATCAGCCATCAGTTCGCCCAAATGGAATCCGTTGGACTGGATGTGGCCCTTCACATAGGTGGCAATGCCTTTGGACTTGTCCTTTCCGAAATGCACATCAGTCTCAATGGATCCCACATTCGAGGACATCTTTCCAACCGCCGCCAGATTGTCCACAAAGCCTGAAATCTCTCCGGTGAAGTTGATAGTACCGATGCGAATGAGCGCATCAGGCAACGAGACCGGTTTGTCGCTGAAGTTGTTGGCAAAACCTTCGATACCTTCCGTGGTGAGATACATCTTACGCACCTCGCCGTTCAGATACAGATTCTTGGGATGCGTCAGATCTTTTAAGATCACATTACCCACGAACAGCATCTTATCACTGTATTTGAGAGAAAGCTGACGAAGGTCCAGATTATTGACGCTTCCCGTCGCTTCTGCTATCAGCTCGAGACTGTCGGTAAAATTATGAAGTGCCGGGACAAAAGGCGAGAAATCTTTCAGACAGATCTGAGAGGATGTGATGGCTAAATGCAGAGGTGCTCTCTCAAGCAACGTCTTCATATCGTGAATGCCTCTCAAATCCACCTTGCTACGAGCCAGCACCAGATCGGTTGAAGGCAGACGTATTTCGAAATTGTCAATAATGGCGCTGTCTTTATTTCCCACGATCTCCAGGTCGAGCCTCTTAAGACTGAAACCTGACGATTCATCAAAGCTCATCTTTCGGATACTGGCATTCAGACTGTCCTTCGTGAAAGCCTTCAGAGAAATTTTGGCACTCAGATTCCGCAAACGGATATGTTTGGAATTGAACTTTCCGGGCGTCTCCTGCTGATCTTCGATGTTATAGGTAAAGATACCCCTTCGAATCAATACGGAATTGAGCCGAAGATCAATGTGATTCTTTTTCTTGTTCTTGTCCTTACTGGCAAAAGCATCCAGCACGAACTGCAGATTCAAAGGTTTGTCTGCAGAGGCCTTCCGCAGATTGACAGTGACACCGAAAAGACGGACTGTAGTAAATACCAATTTATTGTGGAAAAGAGGAAGCAATTCAAAACCTGCAGTCAGCTGATGGGCTCGAAGAAGGACTTTACCATCGCGATCCGGAAGATTGACATTTTCTAATACCAGATGATTGAGCCACTCTATATCTACGCTTCCAATTTTTACAGGTACACCAAGATAATTAGACAACTCTGAGGATGCAATCTTTGTGATGCGTTCTTGAACGACGGGAATCCTCACCAGAATCGCCGGCATGACGTAACCGATCCAAGCCAACGTCAGCAATGTTATGATTATGTATTTAAGTCCTCTGATATGCCTGCGGGTATTTTAATGACAAAACTACAATATTATCGGAATAGATTTCGTTAATTTGCAGAAAAATTCTGAAGAGATGAGTATCACAATATTGGGAATAGAATCATCTTGCGACGATACTTCTGCCGCTGTCATTCGTGATGAAGTACTTCTTTCAAATGTAATTGCCAGTCAAGCAGTACATGAGGCTTACGGAGGCGTTGTCCCCGAACTGGCTTCACGTGCACACCAGCAAAATATAGTTCCTGTCGTTTCGGAAGCCATCAAACGTGCCGGAATCGACCGTCATGATCTCGATGCCATAGCATTTACACGTGGTCCAGGACTTCTCGGTTCTCTGTTGGTTGGGACATCGTTCACCAAAGGATTCGCATCTGCTCTCGGTATTCCGATGGTAGAAGTTAATCACCTGCAAGCGCACGTGCTTGCCCATTTCGTCAAGGAGGCGCCCGACGACAACCACGCTCCTACGTTTCCATTTCTCTGCCTGCTCGTCTCTGGAGGCAACTCGCAGATCGTACTCGTAAAGGCTTACAACGATATGGAGGTGATCGGTCAGACCATTGACGATGCAGCCGGCGAAGCTTTCGATAAATGTGCCAAAGTCATGGGCCTTGGTTATCCCGGCGGACCTGTTGTCAACAGACTTGCCAACGAAGGGAATCCGAAAGCCTTCACCTTCAGCAAACCTCATATCGAGAACTATGACTACAGCTTCAGTGGCTTAAAAACCTCGTTCCTCTATACGCTGCGCGATCATCTGAAAGAAGATCCGGACTTCATCGAAAAGAACAAAAAGGATCTCTGCGCTTCATTACAAGCCACGGTCATCGATATTCTGATGAACAAGCTTCGTATGGCTGCAAAGGATTTAGGTATCAATCAGGTGGCTGTTTCGGGTGGCGTTTCTGCCAATTCCGGACTCCGCGATGCTTTTGTGGAACATGGAAAACGGCTGGGATGGAAAGTGTATATCCCGAAGTTCTCCTTCACGACCGATAATGCCGCCATGGTTGCGATCACCGGCTATTACAAGTTTATCGACAAGAAATACTGTCCACTCGACGCCGTTCCGTTCGCCCGCGTCAACAATGTCATTTCGGCTTCATTATGATAACGTTCGAAGAGGACAATGAACAGCAATCGGAAGTGACCGTAACCAAACTACGGCAGCTTCTGCTTGAAAGACATCTGACCATTGCCACGGCTGAAAGCTGCACGGGCGGAAGCATTGCCGCTTTGCTCACTTCCGTGGCCGGAAGTTCCGATTACGTACTTGGTGGCGTCGTTTCCTATGCCAACGATGTGAAGCATCAGGTACTGGGCGTTTCGGAGAAAGATCTGGATCAGTTCGGTGCAGTCAGTCAACCTGTCGTGGAACAGATGGCCGAAGGTGCCGCCGCTCTTCTTCATGCCGATTGTGCCGTTGCTACATCTGGAGTGGCCGGGCCAGGCGGAGGCACAATTGAGAAGCCGGTCGGAACAGTCTGGATCGCCGCCACTTTTCATAACAATACCGTTTCTCACTGCTACCATTTCGGTGAAGAACGTCGTGACAATGTGCGCCGTGCTTGTCGTTCCGCCCTTCGTCTTCTCCTCGATCTTCTTCTTATCCAAAAGCAAAATTCGTAGTTTCTCTCTAAGTCCAGTGCATTTTCGTCCTTCCGGAAAGAGCTTTTTCTCTGAAAAGTTGCTTCCTGATGGATCCGATGTCAGCTTCTCGAGCCGAAAAATGGAAAAAGTTGCATCAAATGTGGACTTTCTAATTGAAAAGTACACATCTGATGCATCAAAAACCACCTTACCGGTTTTAAAGGTGGGAAAAGTTGCATCAAATCATGACTTGTGGTTTCAGAAGTCCATATTTGATGCATCAGATTTGAACTTTTTCAAAAAAAATGACGGAAAATGGCATTTTCTCCCATTTTCCGAGTATGAAAACTGGCATCTGATGCATCAAATCTCTACTTTTTACAAAAAAAGCTCAAATCTGATGCATCAAATCTCATTTTTAGAAAAAAATCGATTATCCAAGTTTGACACTGGGAGCGCCTGCCATTTTCCTACGAGCCCGATAGAGCCAAACGATGACCGTTGAAAATACGAGACGTGTACAGATGATCCAAAGGACGGGAATACCGATGGCTACAAAAAGAAGCGTATCCTCAAGAAGTGAATGGCAGATGGCCAAATGATGATTGAGAATATCACCTTCGGGAAGGGTAAGCTTCTTACGGTCGATCTGATCAACCATGATGGCGCTTCCGTAAGCCAATCCCACAGTATTGCCCACGAGCCATAGAAATGCCGTATCGCGAGGTAAGCCAAGCACTCTCATGAGAGGTGCGAAGATGCGCGAAAGTCCATCCATCAGATTAAACTCATCGAGTATATAATGCAAAATCATCAGAGAAGTGACGATGACGATAATGAGGAGAATAAGCTTCAACGATGAGATAAGCCAAGCGGAAAGCATGCTCCAAAAAGTCACTGTGCCTGCAGTTGCCACTGCCGTTCCGATCATCGGCCAACCCTCTTTCGGCATCACGAGATTAAGAAAAAAAGCGATGACAAAACTCATCGACAGTCGAAGCAGCAACATTCCCCAAAATGTGGAACCGGTTTTGGCCTGCACTTTCGACTCCACAATCAGATTGTGCGATGTAAGACACATCAATGCAAGGATAGTGGCAGCCCGAAGCGTCATCGGCATGGTTGTGATCATAGCAATGACGGGATAGAGCGATCCGAAAATACTTGTTATGAAAATGATGGCACTTTCTCCAGGCAGCCCCATCCAGGAAAAGAGTGGTTGCGTAAAAATGGAGATCTGTGCCAGAATGCCGTAATACTGCAACAGACGCACACAAAGAGTCACAGGCAGGATAATCTCGAACAACCAGATGCATGTTTTCATTGCCTTAGGCAGTGCTTTCTGCACACAGTCAATCGAACGATGCGTTATTTCATAGGAAGTCATGTCTGTAGGAATCGATTATTTTTGGAAGGCACGAGCCATCTCTCGTTTGTCGTCACGTTCACGAATGGAATCGCGTTTGTCATACTCCTTCTTGCCTCGAGCAATGGCAATAACCAATTTGGCCAAACCTTTCTCATTGATGAAAAGTTTTGTCGGCACCACCGTCACGCCTTGCGTACGTACGGAACTGTCGATATGCCTAATTTCCTTTTTATTGAGAAGGAGCTTGCGGTCGCGACGAGCGGAATGATTGTTATAGGTGCCATAGAAATATTCAGCGACATACATATTTTTCACCCATATCTCTCCTCTTTCTACAATACAGAAGGTATCTACCAGACTGGCTTTGCCAAGGCGTATGGACTTGATCTCCGTACCGGTGAGCACGATGCCGGCCTCATAGGTCTCGATCAGTTCGTAATCGAACGTCGCCCTCTTATTTTTTATAAGAACATTATTGCTGATTTTTTCTTTCATCTTTCAGTATGGAATGGGCTGTTAAACGGCAGCGAGTCCGGGAATCAAAATAGTCATTGCTTTATCAATGAGATATGGAATAGCGAGAATGACCATCGTGGTAATAATAACAAATTTCATACGATCATTTTCCTCAACCTGCATATAGGGCGCTGCACCTTCCCAAACGATATAGAAAGTGTAAAGGACAAAGATACGCAGGAAAAAGAAGTCGGGAAGCAGGGTCAGAACAATGTCGAGCGTATACATCAGCACCGAAGCATAACCCACGAAATGCTGCCACAGCTTCATATCCTTCACCCGATGGAATACCCCAGGCCAAATTTCATTGAGCAGATAAGAAGAGATATAGAAACCGCCAATGGAATAGACAAGAGCACGAATAGCTGCTTTGAGAGCCAATGCCACATCAAACTCTCTGCGGGTAAACATCACACCAAGGAAAGCTGCCAGAATGACCAGTCCGATCAAAGGATAGACAAAGCGAGACAGAAACTCGTCGCCTTTTTCTTCCTTGTGTGAAAGGATTTCCCATGACTTGGCCGGTTGCATAATAATGGCCAATACCCACTTGATGATCTCTTTGTACATCTCTTTTTTAGTTTGCGGAGCAAAAATAACGATAATAGTTATATTATCCCATTTTATTCACAGATAAAATCTCAAAGGAGGATCTGAAAGAAAAAGAAAAAACGTCTCTATTGCGATAAACGTAAGGTAAATACATTCGATGAATTCCAGACACAAGAGGTGGTGTCTGAATTGAAAGCCTGAGCATAACGGAAACGGATTTTCATGGTGGAATTACCCAACGAACGCTCTACGGCACCCTTATCATTAATGAACTGATCCACATTGAAAGCCTTCACATCTACCCAAGAGGCGGAGTCGCCCACACCAGCTTTGCGGGTCATTCGAAGAAAAAGAGTATAGACGCGGCTTCCATCAGTCTCGGTTGATACAGAGGATTGCGGATCGTAAGAAAGCTCAAAATGGTCCGTTTCATCTTTCTGGTGCACGGAATGTTTGGTAGTGACGAAAAGACGTCCTTCAAGATATTGCGTATAACCAACCTGAATGGTAAAAAGATGTTCGCCGGAGAGGACCTTCGAAGTATCCGTCAGCGAAGAATAGACCGGCCAGACGTTGAGCGTGTCGCATTGGATAATATCAGCTCGATAGACATTCTCGCCCTCCTGCTTCGACATGTTCGTAGTAAAATCGATCATCACACAATCACCCTCTTTCAGTCCCTCTCCATTCAGAATCTCAGGCGAAGTGATGATATGTACATGTCCCGAATCATCTTCCGTATAGATACATTTGACCGGTGTATCCTTCACGACGCCCATACGATGATACGTGACAAGTCCTGCTTCATCCTTCATACATGAGAAGAGTCCGATCAGGGAACAAAGTGTCAAGAGCAGCAATAATGAATGTCTCATAACTTCCTCCTATCTCCTTTTGATCAGAATCGGATCGGTTTCCCGCCATGTAAAGTCACTACTGTCAGAGGCATTGATCCTATAAACATAATGTATGCGAGCATAAAACTCATCGGCTGTGATTCCTGCCTTTGTGATAAAGTCGTTGATGTTAAATGCATTCACATCAAGCAGCAACGTGTCAGTGGCAGCAGAATCAGGAGCTGCAGAAGCACTGGAACGAAGGTAGAAGTTATAAACACTCCCCACAGATTCATTCTTTGCAGTCGTACTATAAGAGAGTTGCCAGGACGAAGTTTGGGCGAGCGTAGTCAGATATACTGACGGAAAGAAGAGAAATCCTTCGAGACAGGTGAAATAATGCGCATAGCCGGAATAGACGGGAGCAACAACTGGAAGTTCGTTGGATAACAGCTTTGTCGTATCACTCAACGAAGACAGCGCCGTATATTGATCCACAGCCGTCGTCCCTACAACGCTCACTGTGTAATATCCATTCTCTCCGACCTTGCTATTTCCATATTGCTTGGGCTGATAGGAGAAATCCACGAGGAGGCATTTTCCTGCGGAATAGCTGCTGAAGGTAGTGGCATAAAGCTTTCCGTAAGAGGTGGAAGCCACCATGATATGAGTCGTGTCGTTCATATAGTTGGTCACGACAGCCGGCACCAGACCGACGTCATAGGTTGGATCGCTCTCCTTGGTACAGGAGACGAACAGAACGGACAGCATCACCAGCAGCATCCCTATCCTCAAATACAATTTCATTCTGATTCGTTTTTTGACGCACAAATATAGCACAAAGAATGCAATTTCTCTACCTTTGCGAGCATACTTTCAAACTCATGGAAAAAAACAGACATCTACGTCCGATGATGCTGGTAGGGACGGGTTCTGACGCAGGTAAGAGCGTCATCAACACAGCATTCTGCAGGATCTTCAAACAGGATGGTTATCACCCCGCTCCATTCAAGGCTCAGAACATGTCGCTCAACTCCTATTCCACACCAGACGGATGTGAGATCGGCCGTGCACAGGCAGTCCAAGCGGAAGCCTGCGGCATTGCACCCACGTCTGATATGAATCCTGTACTGCTGAAACCCTCTGGAAATCTCACCTCACAAGTTGTACTCAACGGACATCCCGACGGCAATATTTCTGCCCGCGACTACTTTTCACGCGGCGGACGCATCGAACAGCTCTTCGTAGAGGTTCAATCGGCATTCAGCCGTCTCTCCAAACAATATAACCCTATCGTGCTGGAAGGCGCAGGCAGTATCTCTGAAATCAACCTACGCGATCGGGACATCACCAATATGCGTATGGCTCTTGCAGCGAGTGCATCGGTCTATCTCGTTGCCGACATCGATCGCGGCGGACTCTTCGCTTCGGTTTATGGTACGGTCATGCTGCTTCGTCCCGAGGAACGTGCGGCTCTTAAAGGCGTTATCATCAACAAATTTCGAGGAGATATCACACTGTTCGACGAAGGTCGTAAGATGTTGGAAGAGCTGATCCATATTCCGGTAGTGGGCATCATCCCATGGTTTGACGATATTCATGTCGAAGAAGAGGACTCTGTCGAACTGGAACGCAAGACAAACATCCGACGGGACGGCAGCATCAACGTAGCAGTCGTACTACTAGATCATCTATCCAATTTCACAGACTTCGACGTATTGGAACTCGACCCGCGTTTCAATCTTTATTATTCTAACCATCCGGAAGAGCTGGAAGCGGCAGATATCGTGATTGTCCCCGGTTCAAAAAACACGATCGCCGATCTACAGAACCTACGTGCTTCGGGTGTAGCTGACGCTATCGTCAATGCATCCCACAAGGGACACACGGTCATCGGCATCTGCGGCGGTTATCAAATGATGGGACATCGCATACTGGATCCGCAAGGTGTGGAAGGCGGACTGCAATCTGCTTTAGGGCTCAATCTTTTACCCGTTGACACAGTCATCGGGAAGACAAAGGTTACTCAGCAAAGCTCTTTCCATTTTCTTCCGGACAGCAAAGACGACACATCTTGTAAAGGTTACGAAATCCACATGGGCACAACGACAGCCATGGATGGAACGATCCAGCCTTTGAACCGTCTAACAGATGATCGCGAGGACGGATGCTTTGTCAATGATCGTTGCTGGGGAACTTATATGCACGGTATTCTCGATAATTCTTCCGTACTCGATTTTCTGGCAAAAAATCATGGTACTGCAGAAACGGCACCCTTCGACTATGCAAAGTTTAAGGAGGAACAATACGACAAATTAGCGGAACTGGTCCGCTCCCATTGCGACATGCAGAAGATTTACGAATCACTACTTTAGCCGCCCTACGCGTGCCACATCCTCCGTGTTCACACAGATCGTGGCGCCGAGCTGTTCGAGATAGAGAAGGACATATTTCTTTTCTAAACGAGTGATTTTACCCGAAACGTGCTTCATAGCTCCCGTAAGAATTTCCACCTCTTCGCCTGTACACAACGGACGATCGGCAGCCAATTCCAGAAATTCATGAATAGCATCGATATCTTTCTGACGAACCACGGCAGGTTTGCCTAAATAATAGACCGCACGCACCACACCTTTCGTCTTGAGCATAGGCAAAAGTTGATATTCCTCACATCGGACAAACAGATAGGAGTTGAACAGAGGGACTTCCACAATCTTCACGCGATCACTCCAAACCCTCGGAGTTCGGTGCAAAGGCAGCCATGCATCGTAGCCATCCGCCAGAAGCCGCTCCTCAACCTTCCGTTCCATACGTGCCAACGTATAGATCGCGTACCAGTTTTTCTCTAATTTCTTCAAATCTGCCATTTTAAGCGGGGATTCAGAGGTCGTATGCGATGCCTAACAGGAAGTAAATGTTATACATCTTATAGGTGATGCCATTGAAATCTGAAGGGAATAATGGGACAAGGCCCCAAGAAAGCTGTCCCGTGACAGCCATATTCTTGCTAAAGAACCAATCGGCCGACGCCATCAGACCCGCATCTGCTTTACGCTCTTTGTCAGAGAAGTCGAACGTCGCCTTCTCCACGTTGATACGATCGCCTGTGGAATCACCGTTGCGAATATATCCATCCGAAGCTGTGCCTTCAAACTTTGTATCTCTTGTGGATGCGAAATATCCACCGAAACGAACCACCCAATCCGGAGCCGGACGGTAAGCGGCAAGCACCGGAATCACCAGATAGCCATTGCGTACTTTCGTCGTATTCTTACCGGAAAAGACGCCCGAGAAACTTCCGGTCTGATCGCCTTCACCAACGACGAGCCGCGTCTGCATATACAGCACATCGGCATCGATGTTCATACTTTTGACGTCAATGGCAAGTCCCGAAGTGGCGCCCCAACGACTATTGAACCATCGAGTGACGTGGAAAGCCAAAGACCCACCAAATCCCGGATTCCATGAGTTCACTTTACGAATCTCTCTCGGCAAAGGCAGAGGCGATGTCCCGCCCAGATTATATCCCATAAACACAGTTTTCTCCCAACTTGCTCCATCGTTCTGCGCCGAGACATATTCCATCGAGCAGATAAGACAGAACGTAAGCGTTAGAAGAGTTATAATATGATGTTGTATTTTCATTCGATCTGTTTTTCTTTTTTTATTCCATCACGATCTCAAGATCGTCCACCAGCAACCGGCTTCCCTCCTGGCCTTCATACTTATCTCCATAATAACTCGAGCTGAGCGCGATGGTCATCTTATAGGTGTATTTGCTGAAGTCCACAGTCACGCCCTCCTTGTATTCGAAAGGAATGTCGAAGTGTTCATATTTTCCATCTTTCGAACCGGCACGATTGGCTGCAGGCAACATAGCAATAGCGACAATGTTCGGATGCGTTTTTATATTCGTTCCGTCGAGCATTTTCAAGGTTTCGTCTGTACGATAGAAGACGGCAAAGATAGAACATGAATCCTTCTTACCAGCCTGGATCGTTCCGTCGCTGTTGTAATAATTACCGGTTCCGGCAGAATACTTATACCATCCCGTCATGCGTAACGGTTTTTCTGTGACAGGCTGACCGAACTGTGTGGCTAGCAAAGGATCCTTCAAGGCATTGAGCGGCGTCAGTACTCCTGTGAACAGAGAACCAGCCACAAGCGGAATATTCACCATTCCGAGGATATTGCCAGGTCCCTTGAAAGAGGTCATCTCAGCAGCGTAACTGCCTTCCACGCAATCCGTGCTCGGATGAATAGGATATTCTTCAGCTGTTTTGTACTGCATATAGATGGAAATACCTTTGTTGCTCGAGTCCCAAGGAGTCAGTTCATTGCCTTTATCATCATATTCGACGGGCGTCAGATAGGGGAAACCAGCATAGAGCGCTTTCCAATTTTCAAAGCTATACTTGTAGATATTCTTCGTAATAATCTGAACCGAATAGACCCGCTGATGTTTTCCGTCGGCTGAAGTGACTGTATAAGTTACATTATCGTTCAAATTAACAGGAGTACCGATCGCGGGAACGACCGTGGCTCCATCCGTAATGCTCATAACCGGGACGACAGACGTGAGATCTACATCTTTTCTCACCGTCACCGAAATAGTATTACGGTTGAATGTGGGATCGCTAAGGACCAAACTGTCCGGAAGAGAAAACGTAAGGATGTCCGCTTCGGGATTGAGAGGCTCGTCTCGGATGCACGAAGACAGACTAATAGCCAGCATACTAAGAAATATGATGAATCTTGATTGCATAAGCTTTGTTGATAAACTCATTCTTTGTTACGTGCGAAAGTAGCACATATTGTTTAATAAGGAGAAAAGCCCTCAATCAAAAAAAGAAGAATTAACATTTTTCAGACTCTTGAAACGCTTCTCAAGTCATCCGTTTTTCATCCGGAGAATCGCTTTCTCCAGATCTTGCGGAGTATCGATGCCGATAGTTTCCTGATCTGTAAATCCTACTTTGATACGATATCCGTTTTCCAACCAACGGAGCTGCTCCAGACTCTCCGCCTTTTCGAGACTCGATTGCGGAAGCGAAGTCAACTCGAACAGGGTCTGAGGACGATAGGCATAAAGTCCGACATGTTTGTAGAAGACATGGCCGGTCAGCCATTCGGAAGTATCCTTTCCACGCATGTAGGGAATGACACTGCGGCTGAAGTACATGGCTTCGGAACGGCGGTTGATAACAACCTTGGGCGAATTGGGATTGAAGAGATTTTTCTCGGCGTCACCGGCAGCAAAGGGCACGACGAGCGTCGCAATTTCCACCGTCGGATCATCGAAGCAGCCTTTGAGTGTCTCCAGTTGTTCGCGGCGGATAAAGGGTTCATCGCCTTGGATATTAATGATCACATCACACTTCTCACCTGTCTTTTGATAAGCCTGACAGACACGATCTGTGCCACTCTTCAGATCGGAAGAGGTCATGACAGCCTTTCCTCCAAATGACTGCACCTCATGGAAAATCCGTTCGTCATCTGTAGCTACATACAGACTGTCAACGAATCCTTCTGCTCTTTCATAGACACGATGGATCAGCGTCTTACCACAAAGATCAGCCAGCGGCTTACCGGGGAAACGCGACGATGCATAGCGTGCCGGAATAATACCCATAAATTTCATACTGCTCGATATATTAATTGGTTTCAACTGTTTTTCCTTCACTTAGACGATAGACCTTATCGCGTTCACCTACGATCCAAACGACATCTCCTACTTCGAATATCGTTGTAGGGGGCGGATTACGGAACGAAGTCGAATCGTGCTCGATTCCGATAACGAGACAGGCGGCTTTATCACGTATTCCACTTTCAATAATACTCTTGCCAATCAGACCGGAACCTGGATTGACCACGAACTGCTCCATGATCACATCTTTATTATACTCGTCGGTTGTTACAGCCGACTCCTTATACTGTTCGTCGATGTAGGCTCTGAAATGGTTGAGATCGTCATCGCTTCCAACCACCACCAGCTTATCCATCGGGAAAAGACGCTCTTCTCCACCGGGAATATTAATGCGCACATCTCCGCGGACGATGGTGACAACATTAACATTACATTTCTGACGGAAATTCAGCTCTTTCAGCATACGGCCCATACTCGGAGAATTCTGCTTCACTTCGAAATCGGCCAAATGAAGATCGCGTTCCAGCAGGTGATTGGCAAATTGTCTGCGGATAGGAGCCTTCCGATCGCTTTCCTCTTCACGTGCCGTCAGGTTATTGAAGAAGCGGCGTTCGATGAGAATGGACTGCTTCTTGAGCCGGCGCGACGAAATGATCACCACAGTCACCGTGGCGGCGATAGCAAGCATGACGCCTGTCGCTTCATTGATGAGTTGCGTGATGGGAATCATAATCAGTCCGATGCAGAACAGGATTCTCAGGATAACCAGCGAAACGAGGGGACCACGATTGAACTTATTGTCTGCCCAAAGGCGTTTGTACTCAATGGAATGGTTTTTCTTCATCATGATGGCACGCAGCATGGGCGAAATGATCAGTAGGATGATGGCCAGGGAAAGAATTCTTCCCCAAATACCCGGAACGTAACTAACGATGAAGGGCGAAACAAACTGAAGCCAAAGGAATATCAGCACGAGCGTGATAGCCGTGTAGGTTCCGACAATACGCGCCAGCGATCGAAGCAGCTTGTTCCAAGTTCCTTTTTGTCTCACCGTGGTCGATCCGGAAGAATAACGATCCAGGAAATGTTGCCACGCAATAGGGATAACCCTTTCGGCAAACTTCGTGGCGTGCGGTGCCAGACGAATCATGTAAGGCGTGAAGAAGGTGGTGATGACAGAAACCGCCACGACGACAGGATAGAGAAAATGTCCCGTCACCTTGAGCGAAAGACCTAATCCTGCGATGATGAATGCAAACTCACCGATCTGCGCCAAAGAGAAACCGCTCTGCACGGCGATGCGCATCGGCTGACCGGAAAGCAGGACGCCGAATGTAGAGAAAAGAATCTGTCCCACCATGACCACAGCCGTGATGATGAGTATCTGATATTTATATTCCCACAGAAGATTCGGATCGATCAGCATGCCGACGGAGACGAAGAAGATGGCTCCGAAAAGATCCTTCACGGGTTTCACTAGTCGTTCGATCCGCTCCGCATAAATTGTCTCCGCAAGCAGAGAACCCATGATGAACGCTCCGAGAGCCGACGAGAAACCTGCCTTCGTGGCAACCAGCACCATGCCGAGGCAAAGGCCGAGACTCACGATCAGCAACGTCTCATCATTGAGATAGCGATTGGTCCTGTTGAGAAAAGTCGGGATCAAATAGATGCCCACAGCGAAACTGAACAACAGGAAAACGCCCAGTTTTATTACATCGTTGAGCAGTTGCATGCCCTCCACATCCTTGCTCACGGCAACCGTCGAAAGCAACACCATCATCAACACGGCGAAGAGATCCTCCACAACTAATATGCCAAACACGACTCCTGCAAACCGCTGGTTGCGCAGTCCCATATCGTCGAACGCCTTATATATAATGGTAGTGGACGACATCGAAAGCATGCCGCCGAGAAAGAGACTATTCATGTGACCCCAACCGAGCAGCAGACCGCAGATATAACCCAATGTCATCATTCCGATCACAATCGTGATGGCTCCCGTGAGCGCAGTTCCACCTACTTTGACCAGCTTCTTGAAACTAAAATCAAGTCCGAGGGCGAACAGCAGGAAGATGACGCCGATATCGGCCCACACGTCGATGCTCGCCATGTTGGTTACTGTCGGAAAGAATTTGATGGAGGATCCGGTGAGAATGCCGGCTACGATATAACCTAATACGACAGGCTGTTTCAGCCATTTGAACAAAAGAGTCACAGCTCCCGCCGCAATAAGAATCACGGCCAAATCAGATATGAGAGATGAGATTTGTGACATGGATCTGTGTTTTAGTCTGACAAAATTACACTTTTCTTTTTATTTCAGTGTCATGAAGATGCGAAAATAGGTTTATAAGAGGTTTGTTTGTTCTCGCGACTTGCCGTATCTTCGCGACAAATTCAGCGGCAATGAAAGAGAAGAATCACATTGAGGAACTGATCGCCCAAGGCGAACACCAGCAGCTCGATTTCAAGTTCGAAGTGAGCGACAGCCGGAAGATCGCACGTACACTCAGTGCTTTTGCCAACACCGACGGCGGACGGCTTCTCATAGGGGTGAAAGACAACGGCGCCATTGCCGGCGTTCGAAGCGAAGAGGAATATTACATGATTGAAGCCGCCTCGAAGATGTACACAAAACCGGAAGTACCTTTCACGGCTACTCGTTGGAACGTAAACGGAAAGACGGTGCTCGAAGTGCTGATCGAAAAGGGCAGTGAAAAGCCTTATCTCGCGCCCGACAAGGACAACCGCTTCCGTGCCTTCATCCGCGTGGCCGACGAAAACATCCTCGCCAATCAGATTCTGGTGCTTGCCTGGAAAAAATCCAGCTGTAACGACGGCACGCTTCTTCGCGTTGCTCAGCCTGTGGAAATGCTTTTCGACTGTCTCAAGAGGGAAAACGAAATTTCTACGAACCGCTTCTGCCGCATCGCACACATCCGTTACCACGAAGCATGCGAAATCCTCAGCGATCTTCTCGCCATGCATACGCTCGAATATTTTGTCCGCGAAAAACATATCCTTTACAGAAAACCGGAGGAATAATCCTTCCAACACTTTCGAATCATCATGCAAAAAATCTCTTCAGCCTCATTTTCTGATACGAAACCGCATTACGAACTTCTCGATGGACTGAGAGGCGTGGCAGCACTCATGGTGATCTGCTATCATGTGTTCGAAGGATTCGCGACGAGTCCGATAGACCAGCATTTCAATCACGGCTACATGGCTGTCGATTTCTTCTTCATCCTTTCCGGATTCGTCATCGGCTACGCATACGATGATCGCTGGCAGAAGATGAGCTTAAAAAACTTCTTCAAACGCCGACTGATCCGACTGCATCCGATGGTCGTCATGGGCGTTATTCTGGGTGTGATCACGTTCTGCATTCAGGGTTGCGTGAAATGGGACGGCTCGCACGTAGCGCTATCGTGTGTGATGTTTGCCATGCTCATCAACCTGTTTCTTATTCCGGCTGTGCCTCACACCGCGCCCGAAATACGTGGCAACGGTGAAATGTTTCCATTGAACGGTCCCAACTGGTCTCTGTTTTTTGAATATATCGGCAACATTCTCTACGCCTTTTTTATCCGCAAACTCTCCACAAAAGCTTTGACACTGCTAGTCGTAGTGCTGGGCGCAGCACTGGCTTCGTTCGCCGTATTCAACTTCTCGGGCTACGGACATATCGGCGTAGGCTGGACTTTGGCAGATTACAATCTTCCTGGCGGATTCGTACGCATGCTCTTCTCCTATTCCATCGGCCTGCTGCTGTCGCGCAAATTCAAGCCTATACCTATCAAAGGTGCCTTTTGGATATGCAGTCTGGTAATCGTTGTCCTGCTTGCCATTCCGCATGTCGGCGACACAACGCATCTTTGGATGAATGGAATTTACGACTCGCTCTGCATCATCGTCATCTTTCCTATGCTCGTTTTTCTGGGCGCATCCGGCAAAACGACGGACAAACGATCCACACGCATCTGCAAATTCCTTGGCGATATCTCCTATCCGCTCTACATGGTTCATTATCCCTTTATGTATCTTTTTTTCGCCTGGGTATGGAAAAACAAGCTCACCTTTTCCGAAGCGTGGCCTTTCGCTTTAGTCGTTGTCGTCGGCAGCATTCTCCTCGCCTATCTCTGCCTGAAATTCTACGACGAACCCGTCCGAAAATGGCTCAGCAAAAACAGACACTAAGAAATTTTCTCTACTCTTAAACGGATTCCGTTTTCCCTCGCGCATCCCAAATTATTATCCGCAGGATTCCTGTTGGTAATAATTCACCTCGATTATTATCAATAGGATTCCTTTTGGTAATAATTCACCCCGATTATTATCAATAGGGTCCACTGTTGGTAATAATTCACCCCGATTTTTATCAATAGGATTCCTTTTGGTAATAATTCACCCCGATTATTATCAATAGGGTTCCTGTTGGTAATAATTCACTCCGATTATTATCAATAGGGTCCACTGTTGATAATAATCTCCTGAGTTTAGCGAAAAAATAGAGGTAGAAAAGCAAAGAAAAAGAGCGGTGCTCTTTCGAACATCGCTCTTTGAGGTTCCTGGCGGAATCGAACCGCCGTATGTGGTTTTGCAGACCAGCGCCTAACCACTCGGCCAAGGAACCATATCTTTTTTGCGACTGCAAAGTAAACACAATAATTTTTCCCTTGCAAATCTTTCTATCGTTTTTTTCAAAAGAGGCAACAGATACGAAAGGATGAATAAAAACGTTTATCTTTGTGCATGTACAAAAAGAACAGTCCGACAATAGAGTGATCGGCACAGTTTTATTAGATGATATTATATAGAACATGAATTACATAGAGACAGATATTCCCGGTGTTTGGATCATCGAGCCTAAGGTGTTCGGCGATGCGCGGGGCTATTTCATGGAGACCTGGAAAGAGGCCGAGTTTGCCCTTCACATCGGCGAAATTCACTTTGTTCAAGAAAATGAGTCCAGTTCGTCACGCGGCGTTCTTCGCGGACTTCATTTCCAACGCGCTCCCTATTCACAGGCAAAACTGGTCAGAGTGGTCGAAGGCAATGTCCTCGATGTCGCTGTAGATATTAGAAGCGGATCGCCCACCTTCGGCAAATACGTGGCTGTAGAACTTTCTGCCGACAACAAACGGCAGCTGTTCATCCCGCGCGGCTTCGCGCACGGCTTCTGCGTGCTGAGCGAGAAAGCCATTTTCACATATAAGGTGGACAATCCCTATGCTCCAGCTTATGAAGGCGGCATCCGATTCGACGACCCGGCTCTGCACATCACATGGCCAATCGATAAAAACATAAAGCTGAACCTTTCGGAGAAAGATCTTGCTGCTCCGCTGTTGAAAGATGCAAGACTGAATTTTAAATATCCCACAAATCGATAAGACATGAAAACATACTTGGTCACAGGCGCTGCCGGTTTCATCGGAGCGAACTTCATTAAATATATGTTGACGAAATATGACGACATCCGCATCGTTGTGCTCGACCTTCTTACGTACGCTGGCAACCTCAACACGATAGCCGAAAATATCGACAACAAACGCTGTTTCTTCGTGAAAGGCGACATCGGCGACAGAAAGTTGGCAGATCGTCTTTTTGCAGAATATCAATTCGACTACGTGGTGAACTTCGCAGCCGAAAGTCATGTGGATCGTAGCATTGAAGATCCTCAGGCGTTTCTTATCACCAATATTCTCGGCACACAAAACCTGCTCGATGCTGCTCGTGCCGCATGGACAACAGGCAAAGATGCTTGCGGCTATCCTACCTGGCGCGAAGGTGTCCGTTTCCATCAGGTTTCGACCGACGAAGTTTATGGCAGCCTCGGTGCAGAAGGTTATTTCACTGAAGAGACGCCGCTCTCGCCTCACAGTCCGTACAGCGCCTCAAAGACCAGTGCTGACCTGTTCGTGAAGGCCTATTTCGACACCTATCACATGCCCGTGAGCATCACGCGTTGCTCCAACAACTACGGCCCGTATCATTTCCCGGAGAAACTGATTCCGCTTATCATCAATAACATTCTCGAAGGTCGTCCGCTTCCTGTCTATGGCAACGGCACCAACGTCCGAGATTGGCTTTATGTGGAAGATCACTGCAAGGCGATCGACCTAGTGGTTCGCCATGGACGCGTCGGCGAGGTTTACAACGTCGGCGGTCACAACGAAAAGCAGAACATCGAGATCGTGAAGCTCACCATCCGCGAGATCCATCAGATGATGACGGAAAACCCCGAATATCGCAAAGTACTGAAGAAACGGGAGCTCGACGCCGACGACAATCTACGCATTGACTGGATCAACGACAACCTCATCACCTTCGTAAAGGATCGTCTGGGACACGACCAGCGCTATGCCATCGATCCATCAAAGATCAAGAGAGAGCTCGGCTGGTATCCGGAAACGACCTTTGAAGTCGGCATCGTGAAGACCATCCGTTGGAATCTGGAACATCAGGACTGGCTGAAAGGCA
>CAZIVE010000038.1:0-24322 GCA_964542435.1 uncultured Parabacteroides sp. | reverse complement strand
AAATGCTCAAAACCTGTCGGAAAATCCTTCCCGCAAGATTGAAACGGGAAAAGCAGGCCGTAAAATCGTTCTCGCAAGATTGAAATGCTCAAAGCCTGCCGTAAAATCCTTCCCGCAAGATTGCAACGGCAATTATCCTTCGTTTTAAGCTTCCTGCATAATTGCAATGGATTTAATAAAGTTCTTTATAGCCTGGCAGATAAATTTTATGGGATTCTTTTTAGATCGATGTAATCAACGTCGGGCATACGATCAGAGACATTGTAAAAACGTATTACGTTGTAACCTTTATGGAGATTTATAGAAATAGATTTCTTTCCAACGGTTTTCCAACTGCCTGAGTTCAATGATGCCGAAGCAATATCAACTCCATTTACATCTATTGTTAGATTTTTGACTCCTTCAGAAAGGAATGCGATTGTCATTTCGTATTTACCACCCTCCTGACTGTATATATTTTTCCACTGCAAATCGTTCTTCTCGTTGTAACCAAGCCAAGCGGCATCGGCATTCGCACTACACTGGATCAGATCGCTATTATAGATGCCTGTTTTGGCAACTTGGTTGTTTATCAATTCTTGATAGTCGCTAATATAAGCTGTTTCTGCCTCGTAACGTGTTTGTTCCAATCGCTTCTCAGCCGATAGCATAAACACTCGCGTCCCGTGAGCTGGTATTTTTATGACGTACGAATCGGCCATGGTTCCAAGATCGGTATGGGTGAAGAGATCTCTTATTGCCACATTGCCACCAAGGCATACGTCACTGAATGATAAATTGAACTTTTTATTTGATTTCGTGGAATTATACACTGCCACTGCACGTTTTGTGCCTTGTAATTCCCCGAAATCTTTCACCAATAGATAACAACCTTTGGCCTGTTTTGCCACGTAAGCCTGCAAATGCAGAGAATCTTGATTCAATGCAATCAGTTCTTTGTTTTTAAGCAGAGACAGCGTGGCTCCTGACAGCGTGTTCATATCACAACCGATGAGTAAAGGCGAGTCCAGAATGCACCATAATGCAAAGTGGGTTTTGTCTTCCTCTTCCGTCAGACCTCGTCCTATTTCCAGCATATCCATGTCGTTGTAATGACCTTCTGACGCATAAGCGGAGAGATAAAGATTTTGTTTGATAATATCGCTTACGGACGACCACGAAGTTGAAATATCGTGTGAGATGCGCCATGAATTACCAATATCATGAACCCATGTCCCCGGATAATTCCATCGGCAGACATTGTAAACGACATCCTTACGCCCGGTGTTAAGGATGGCATTGTGTATGGCTGTATATCTCGTTTGCTCGTCCAGATCAAGATGCTCATAGTTCTGACTGGAATCTCCGCCACAGAAATCCACCTTGATAAAGTCGAACTTCAAATCTTTAAAAAACAGATCACAATCTTGCTGATCATGTTTATAGAGGCCTACATTTTTTGAAATGGTATCTCCATTGTAGTAGTTTCCGCATGTATTTTGTCCGGCATCAGAATATATTCCTGCCTTCAATCCCAGATGATGGATGTAGTCAACCACAGGCTTCAGTCCGTCGGGAAAACGGGTGGGATTGATGAGAAGATTCCCGTTGTCATCACGCCCACCGAAGTAACCGTCATCGATATTGATATATTTGAAACCTACCGTGTCGAGCCCTTTTCTGACCATTGCATCTGCTTGATTCTTGATGACGGCTTGACTGATATGTACGCCGTACGTATTCCAAGAACTCCATCCCATAGTAGGCGTGGTTTGGGATGCAGCATGGATAGCTATGCAAAGGAAAATGATCTGTAATACTGACTTGTTGCTTTCTTTCATCATGTGTCATATAATATCATAAGGAATCAAACGGGAAAGCTGACTTCCCGTTTGCTGTACCTCTTACCGTCAAAACCATTTATTTCCAAGCATAAGGAATTTTTGAAAGTGGAACATGGTTCCTTTCAAGAAAGATTTTGAGGTTGAAAAGAAAGATAGTAGGTGTCTATCTGTAGAATACGGCTGTGCCGGCGGCGGTGACCATCAGCATGCTGCCGTTTGCACCCACTGTTTCATAATCCAGATCGATTCCGATGACAGCATTGGCTCCCAAATGGGCTGCATGTTCGCTCATCTCCTTTAGAGCTGTCTCTTTGGCTTCACGCAATACATCTTCATAGGCACCGGCTCTTCCGCCTACAATGTCTCGAATGCCAGCAAAGAGATCTTTGAACATGTTGGCGCCGATAATGGTCTCGCCCGAAACGATTCCAAAATACTGGGAAATCTCTTTCCCTTCGATGGTGTTTGTCGTAGTTAATAGCATTTTTCAGATTGATTTAATTGTTACACTGCGAAGATAATGGATTTTGGACAATTACGAAAGGCTGCGCCTCAGTTTATCGAGACGAGGCTATGTTATAATTCTCTTCTAAGCATGGGTGAAACAAGCTATTCGATGCATCGTCAAGCTTGTTGCAGATTGAGAAACGCCTTGGCGAGTGCTCCAAATCGTTCCTTCAGAATTGCAATGCCTTTTCTTAGGTCTCTCAAAGCATTTCATCCCGTGAAATGCATGAAAATCCTTGATGATTTCCAAAAAGGCTGATTACTTTTTTAGAGCCGCTATGATTTCTATTTATTTCTCCATTTTCTTTTTGAGGGAGAAATCGAAGGCAAGACCGCCGCCCACTTGCGAATAGACACGGATTGTACCGCCGTGGAAGATGACGGCATTTTTGACGATGGCAAGTCCCAAACCAGTGCCTCCAAGTTTCCGACTGCGGCCCTTATCCACGCGGTAAAACCTTTCGAAAAGGTGAGACAGATGCTCTTCGGGAACGCCGACACCGTTGTCGTAGAACGTGAAATGGTAGAAATCATTATCGGTGTCGTCAGCACATTTGAGGGTGATATTTACATTTTTCCCGGCATAGGCAATGGCGTTGTCTGTCAGGTTGCGGAAAATGGAGTACACGAGAGAGACGTTTCCTTCGATGAGCAGAGATTTGGGAAGCAGATTGTTGAACGTAATGTGATTCTGCGTCATCTGGAGGCTGGTTTCAGAAACGATGTCTTTCACCATTTTACTGATGTCAATTTTACTGGTTTCAATATTTTCCTGGCCATCGTCGAGGCGATTGAGGACAGAAATATCCGACAGCAGATTGGCAAGACGTTCGGATTGTGCGTAGCAGTGTGAAAGGAAGCGGTGGCGAGTAGCTTCGTCCATGGTACTTTCGTTGTTGACGATTGTTTCGAGATAGCCTTGAATGCTGCTGACTGGCGTCTTCAGTTCGTGCGCGATGTTCTGAGTGAGCTGCCGTTTGAGGCGGGCTTTGTCCTCTTCGCTCTCTTTCAGTTGCACATAGAGTTTCATAATATAGCGGGAGATTTCGCCCAGTTCATCATTAGTGAATTTCTCCCGGGCAATGACGTCGGTTTCCGTTCCTTGCTCTGCATTCTTTGCAAAGGTGCGCAGTGCCAGGATGTTCCGTCCCAATCTTTTTGAAAAGCGGAAGAGAAGGATGGCAAGAATGACGGTGACAACGAGCGTCACCCAAATATAGGTTGGATCGGCTTTCAGACTTTTTCCCAATGAGACGTCGTACGGCAGTGCGGATCGGATGATGATGTCCTGACCTTGTATCTTTCCGTGAAAATAGGTGGCCGAATAGAAGAATTTTTCTCCCAAGGTGCGCGAGCGGCGGTTGATATCGTTGCCTTTGCCATAGGCGATAGCTTCTCGAACCTCTTTGCGGTTCTTATGGTTCTCCAGATTCGTGCTTATCGTGTCATTGTCGAAAAGTACCTTTCCATTGGGAAAGATGGCGGTGAGACGAAGCTTATCCATAGGATGTTTTTGAAGGAAAGTTTGAAAGGCTTCGACGTTTAGTGTGTCGATGCTTTCGAAGCAGTCGTTGTTGAAATCCTGCAGTTTCGTGTCGAGCAGTTCCACTTTGTATGTCTTTTCGCGTTGATATTGGTAGGTCATGAAGAAACCTGCTAGTGCAAGAAACAAGATGAGCACCACGAGAAAGACCTTCTCACCGAATCCGAAGAAGCTACGTTGCATAACGTTCGTTTTTATGATTCGAAACAGTAACCGAAGCCCCAACGTGTGACGATATGTGAGCCATATTCGCCAATCTTTTTGCGTAGTCGTGTGATGTTGACATCGACGGTGCGTAGTGTCACAAATTTGTCCTCTTCCCAAACCTTGTCCAGAATATCCTCGCGGCTGAACACCTCGTCTTGATTAGTCAGAAGAAACTTCAGGAGGTCATATTCTTTTTTTGTCAATACCAGTTCTTCGCCTTTTAACGAAGCCGATTTTTTTTGCGTGTCGAGCACCAGATCATGATAAGCGATCCGGTCGTCAGGAACTGCGTTTGTATGAATACGTCGCAGCACGGCGGCCACTCTAAGCGTGACCTCTTTCAGTGAGAAAGGCTTCGAGATATAATCATCGGCGCCCAATGTGAGGCCTGTGATGGTATCGTTTTCAGTGTCTTTTGCAGTAATGAAGATGATGGGAACTTTTGCCCATTCCGGTTTGTCCTTCATCATCTTGGCCATTTTGAATCCGGATATTTCACCCATCATCACGTCGAGCATGATCAGGTTATATTGTTCCAGCTTCAACTTCAGCGCCTCTTCTGCAGAGTAGGCTACATCGACGATGTAACCCTCTTTTTCAAGATTGAACTGAAGAATTTCGCAGATATCCTCTTCGTCATCGACGACCAATATATGTGCTTTGTTTTCTTCCATATCCTATGTTATAGTTCACAAATTTAATGATAAAACTAAATCTCGCCTTTATTATTTGTCAATTATGCAGGACTTAACTGCATATTCGGTTCCGAAGGAAGATTACTTTCTTGGATGGCTCTCAACTTCGAATTGGCGCGCATAAGATGGCGGAAAGAGGAAACCAACTCCTGATTCTCCTGCAAGATGGTCAGATAAACGAAGGCGGTGCGCATATTGACCTTTTCGTTGCGGATACGTTCCAGCTGTTGCTGACGGATTTTCGAGAGTTCTTCTTTGAATGCGTCGCTTTCGCTCAGTAGATCCGAAAGATCATCATAGCAATGGTTGGTGATAATTTCACGTCCACGCTGGAAATAGGAGACAGTGCGATCGCGCAGCGGCAAGTATTCGCGGATATATTCGTTAGGAAGCGGATTGAAGTTGTTGTCGAGATGTTCCTTGCATGGATCAGCAATGTGTCGCAGACTGAACAGCATCTGTTCGGCGGAAGTGCTTCCCAAGAAAACCCACGTTGTACTTTCGATGGCCGTTTCAGCATCGATATGACGCAGTGCAATGAGATCTCTTCGGCGCACGGATTTCAGCTCTTTGCGTTCGTCATTCACATCACTGATGCTGCGGCGAATAGCTTTTCGATCTTCTTGAATGAATCCGTCGGTGACTCTTACCAAAGCATTCTGTACAAAGGCAAGCCAATTGCTTTCGTTTTCATCAATACCCTGATGGAACAGCTGTAATGCTTCCTCTTTATCTTTCGTGTGAATCAATTTCTGGAATGAAGTTTCGCCCTTTTCCTCTTTCTGTTTCTTCACAAACTTACGATTGCTGTAGATCACAATGCAGACAGCAACGATAATCAAAGCCTCTGTAACAATCGGTCCGCCGTAGAAGATGACGACGACAGCAATGGCGCTGATAGCGAAAGCGACTCCCGCTGTGATAAACCATCCGCCAATGACAGAAAGCATTCCGGTAATGCGGAAGACAGCACTTTCGCGTCCCCAAGCACGATCGGCAAGAGAAGTACCCATTGCAACCATGAAAGTGACATAGGTCGTTGAAAGCGGAAGTTTCAAGCTTGTGCCCATGATGATCAGCGAGCCTGCGAGAACCAGATTGACGGATGCGCGGATCAAGTCATAAGCAGCACCGTCAGCAAGTATAATATCGTTTTTATTGAATCGGGAGTCGATCCAGTTGCGGATCGGTTCAGGCAAGATGCGGATTATGAAGCTCTCGAAAGAGTTGGCCGAATGAACCAATGTGCGAGCCATCTGTGATGAACCGAACATTTCATCGCCTTCATTTTGGCGGGAAAGTCCAACTTCCGTCTGTGTGACGTGCTGCGCCTTTTTGCTGGTGAACAAGGAATAGATCATGATAAGACCGGCGATGAAAAGAAAGAGGAACGGCGTTTTGGCCGAACTTTCGAGCGAAGTCATCATGAATGCGTCCGGATTGGTGGCGCCGCTGGCGGTATAATCAAGGAATGAAGAGTAGCCTGCAAGCGGAACGCCGATGAAGTTTACAAGGTCATTTCCTGCAAATGCCATAGCCAATGCGAATGTACCCAGCAGAACAATGAAACGGAATATATTGAATCGAAGCCAAGTCAAGACTTGCATGATTACGGTAAGAGTTATAAAGGCAATGATCATGATCATTGTGAGGTTTGAGTTCATCCAAGTCATCCATTCAGTAGGAATATAAGGCGAACCTTCCAATCCTTTTACCAGAATGAAATAAAACAAGGCCGTAGTGGAAATGCCTCCGAACAGTCCTGCAAATCGGTTCCTGGTTTTGATATAATTGAAAGAGAAGATGATACGGGAAATCCATTGAACGATGATTCCGAAGAAGAAGGCGATGGCAACCGATAAGAAGATGCTCAGAATAACGGTTAACGCCTTATCAGAGTTGAGCAGATCTCCGAGTGACAAAGCTCCGGTTGAATCACCGATGATTTTGATGATGGAAAGGACAAACGCGCCGCCTAAGAGTTCGAACACCATTGAAACGGTGGTTGAAGTCGGCAAGCCTAACGAATTGAAGATGTCCAGTAGAATAATGTCTGTAATCATCATGGCTGTAAAGATGCACATGACTTCATGAAAAGTAAATTGGGAAGGCTGGAATATGCCGTGTCTTGCAATATCCATCATTCCGTTGCTCATCACTGCTCCGCAGATGATGCCCAAGGCTGCGACGATAAGGATGGTCTTGAACTTGGCCGCTTTTGAACCGATGGATGAATTCAGGAAATTTACTGCGTCATTGCTGACTCCAACCCACAAATCAAAGATAGCGAGTAAAAAGAGAAAGCCGACAATCAAAAGATACATTGTGTTCATATTCTTAATTTTTACCTTAATTTCCGACAACAAAAGTATTTGTAACATATTACAGAAATATTACAGAGCCATAAAGTGATTGTTACAAAACTTTGAAAATGCTTTGGCTGCCTATATATATAAATGTATAACGTTCAACCGCTGTAATCAAATAGTAATAGAAAAGTTTGTTTTACAAACAAAATGCTACCTTTGCAGCGACTTTTGAAACTTGATGATCATGATACAGATAAAAGATGCGGTGACACGATTACCTGAAGTTCGCTTCGATCTTCCTGTCAATTGGACGATAGATAAAGGAGAGCAATGGGCGGTGATTGGTCCGAATGGAGCAGGTAAGACGATTCTGTCTGAAATGTTACAAAGAAAATACGCACTTCAAACGGGAGAGATATCCTGCGATTTTGCAGGAAAAAGCAATGAACTGATCCGAAGTATCACCTTTAAGGACATCTATTCTTTAGCAGACTGCCGCAATTCTTATTATCAGCAGCGTTGGAATGCAACCGAGACGGAAGAAATGCCCATAGTTGAAGATCTGTTGAAAGATTTCAAAGGCCAGGACGATTTGCAAGAGATGCTTTCGCTCTTCGGTGTCGAAGAGTCGCTGCCTAAAAAGATTATTTTCCTTTCCAGCGGCGAACTTCGAAAGTTCCTGATCGTGCGTACGCTGCTTTTCCATCCGCGTCTCATCATTCTCGATAATCCTTTCATCGGGCTTGATGCACCTTCTCGCGATCTGCTCAACAGCATGCTTCAGAAAATGTCACAGCTGAAAGGTACACAGATTGTACTTCTTCTTTCCAATCCGAACGATATTCCCGAAATGATCACACACGTTCTGCCTGTCGAGAACAAATCGTTGCTTCCGGTCATGAGCCGCGAAGCTTTTCTGAACGATCAGAAACTGCAGGACCGATTGTTCCCGCAGCCGACAGGAGAAATCAATCTTCCTGAAGAAGCCTTGCCCAAGACTTCTCAGCATGAAGTGACTTTGCGAATGGAGAACATACATATTAAATATGGTACGCGAACCATCTTGAAGGATCTCAATTGGGAAATCCGCAACGGAGAAAAATGGGCTTTGCTCGGGCCGAATGGTTCGGGAAAGTCCACATTGCTCAGTCTCGTATATGCCGATAATCCGCAGTCGTACGCCAATACACTTTATCTCTTCGACCGCAAGCGCGGAACCGGCGAAAGCATTTGGGAGATCAAAAGCCGCATCGGTTATGTATCACCAGAAATGCATCTGTTCTACAAAGAGAATGTTCCGGCTATCAATGTCGTAGCTTCGGGATTTTTTGATTCCATTGGATTGTATCGCAAATGCAACGATCAGCAAAAAGAGACTGCTTTGACATGGATGAAAGTTTTTAGTATAAGCGAATTGAAAGATCGTCCTTTCCTTACACTTTCATCAGGTGAGCAGAGATTGGTCTTATTGGCCAGAGCATTTGTGAAAAATCCAGACCTTATCATATTGGACGAGCCACTTCATGGCTTAGATGCCTATAATAAAAGGCAGGCGGCACGTATTATTGACAAGTTTTGTCAACGGAAAGGAAAGACATTAATATATGTGACTCATTATCCGCAAGAACTTCCGGCGTGTGTGAACAACAAATTCGTACTAAAAAAGATAATATAAATCAATTAATGCATGGGTTTTTGATATTGTCAGTGTTAAAAAGCTAAGAAATTTGCAATTTGTTGAAATTTTGTTTAATTTTGCGGTTATTAGCTATGAGGATTGTTTCGTGGGCTATTTAACTAATGAGATTATAATTTTTGAGTGTTTAGTTACAATTTGTTTAATATAAAATGAGTGTGTTTATGATGAAAAAGTTGACTTATTTCCTCTTGTGCATTTTTATGTGCATAGGAACAGCAACGGCTCAGAACGTCAAAGTTACAGGACATGTAACTGCTGCCGAAGATGGTGAGCCTGTTATCGGAGCGTCAATTATCGTAAAAGGAACAACAATTGGTACTGTCACCGATTATGACGGTAACTTTTCATTGGAAGTTCCCCGTACTGGAAAGACGCTGGTAGTTTCCTACATTGGTATGAAGTCACAAGAAGTGGCTGTATCCAATAGTGTTAACGTAAAGTTAGGTTCAGATACACAGAACCTTGATGAAGTCGTTGTTACGGCTCTCGGTATTTCAAAGGAAAAGAAAGCTCTGGGTTACGCTGTTCAGGACGTTAAATCTGACGAGTTGAACCAGGCTGCAAGTAACAACCTTTCTACCGCATTGCAAGGCAAGGTTTCCGGTGTCGAGATTACTCCTTCATCAGGTATGCCTGGTGCATCATCCAAGATTACGATTCGTGGTTCTCGTTCATTCACCGGTGATAATACGCCGTTGTATGTTGTCGATGGTATGCCTATTTCGTCATCTTCCGATGTAAGTACCGGTAACTCTGTAACAGGTGCCGACTTCGCCAACCGTTCTGTCGATTTGGATCCGAACGATATCGAGAGTATCAACATCCTGAAAGGTCAGGCTGCTTCTGCTCTTTATGGTATGCGTGCATCCAATGGTGTTGTCGTTATTACAACTAAGAGTGGTAAAGGTGCTAAGAAGGGCAAACCTGAAATCACTTATAACACCAGCTTGTCATTTGACAAGATGTCTGTAAAACCTGAAGTTCAAACGCAATATGCTCAAGGTACGAAGGGTAATTTCAATCCCAATGCTTCTACATCTTGGGGCCCTCTGATCACCGAACTTCCTAATGATGCTTCTTATGGTGGCAATACAGACAACAAGTACACCAAGGCTCTTGGTAAGCATGAAGGACAGTATTATGTTCCGCAGCGTGCCAAAGCAGGTCTCGATCCTTGGGCTTATCCACAGGTTTATAACAATATCGATGACTTCTTCCGCACCGGTTCTACCTACAACAACTCTATCAATGTGATGCAGTCTTTGGATAAGGGCAACTATTCGTTCTCTTTAGGTAATTCTACAGCACAAGGTATTGTTCCTTCAACAGGTTTGAATCGTTACAATGCTAAGTTATCAGCAACTACAACCTTACATCCGAACTGGACAACCGGTTTCTCGGGTAACTTCATTACATCTAAGATCACGAAGCAGACGTCAGCAAACAATGGTATTGTAGCAACCGTTTACCCGGCTCCTGCAAGTTACGACCTGGCAGGAATTCCTTCTTATGTAGAAGGTGATCCTTATACACAGAATACCTATCGTTCAACCGGTGGTTTTGATGGTGCATATTGGGCTATCAATAACAACAAGTTCATTGAACGTTCACAGCGTTTCTTCGGCAATACGTATGTACAGTATCAGACCAAGCTGAATACAGACAATATGAAGTTGACTGCAAAATATCAGTTGGGTGAAGATGCTTATACAACTAACTATACCGATTCATGGGGCTACGGCCATTCCAACGGTAGAGGTGAAATTGATAAATACGGTTATACAATCAACGAGTTGAACTCTCTGTTCACCCTTGCTTATAACTGGAACATCAACGAAGACTTGGTATTTGATGCACTCTACGGAAATGAGTTCGTACACAAGAGCACAACGTGGACCGATGCTTATGGATCGACATACAACTTCCCTGGTTGGAATGACATTAACAATGCTACGGTTCATCAATCTTACTCCTCTTATTATAAGAAACGTACAGTAGGTAACTTCGGTAGCCTTTCTTTGGCTTGGAAAAACCAGTTGTTCTTCAACGCAACAGGCCGTCAGGATATCGTTTCTTCCATGCCTCATGGAAACCGTACATTCTTCTATCCTTCTGCTTCATTAGGATGGATCTTCACAGAACAACCTATGTTAAAGAATGACATTCTGACTTACGGTAAGATCCGTGCATCTTATGCCGAGGTTGGTATGGCAGGTGATTACATTAGATCATATTATTCTGTACCTGGTTATGGTGGCGGTTTCTCTTCTGGCACACCTGTCCAGTATCCGATCGGTGGAGTTGTAGCTTACACTCCGAATTCAACCGTATATGATCCGAATCTGAAACCTCAGAATACCAAGTCTTATGAGTTGGGTGCTGATTTGACATTCCTGAATGGACTTATCTCTTTGAGCTATACCTATTCTCGTCAGAATGTAAAGGATCAGATCTTCTCTGTTCCGTTGGCTGCTTCAACAGGTTACGGTAGCTTGGTTACCAATGGTGGTTCTATCCATACGAACGCACATGAGGTTACGCTGGGTATCAAACCGATTGACATGAAGAACTTCAAATGGGATATGCAGTTCAACTTCTCTAAGATCGACAACTATGTTGATAAATTGGCAGAAGGTGTAAACAGTATCTTCCTGGGTGGTTTCACAGAACCTCAGGTTCGTGCAGGTATCGGATATAAATTCCCGGTTATCTACGGTGTAAGTTATCTTCGTACAGACGACGGTCAGCTGCTTCTTGATTCAAGAGGTCTGCCACAGGCAGGTGAAGAGAAGGTTATCGGTACCGTATCTCCGAAGTTTACCCTTGGTTTCAACACCAACTTCGAAATCTACAAACTGCGTATTTCAGCAGTGTTAGACTGGAAGAACGGTGGTCAGATGTATGCTGCAACATCCGGTATGTTGGATTATTACGGTGTCAGCAAGAAATCAGGCGACTATCGTAACAAGGAATCCTTCATTATTGATGGTGTTCAGGAAGTCAATGGCCAATATGTAAAGAATACATCTAAGATCTACGGTTCACAGTCAGAGGCAAAGGCTAACAATGCCGCATCTGCACAGGACTACTTTACAGCTATGAACGATGTATCAGAATCTATGATTGCTGAGAACTCCTTCATCAAACTGCGTGAGCTTTCATTGAGCTATCCAGTATTTGAAAAGAGCTGGTTGAAGGTTGATGCAAGTCTGTTTGCCCGTAATATAATTGTATGGTCTAAGCTCAAAGGACAGGATCCTGAAGCTTCTCAGGGTAACACCAATATGAGTGGTGCATTCGAACGTTTCTCATTGCCGGGTTCATCCAGCTTTGGTTTTGGATTCAATGTTAAGTTCTAATCAATTCAATTGTATAATAAGATGAAAACAAAAAGTTATATATTTAAAGGTGTTCTGGCATCAATGGTCCTTGCGGGTTCATTGGTATCCTGCTCTGAGGATACAATGGATAATATCAACAAGGATAACAGCCATACACTTGATGCACCTGCAAGATTTATTTTGACGGATGTGATTACCTCTACCGCACAGAATAATACCGGTGGTGATATCAATACCTATATGATGAGTTATGTGGAACACGAAGTAGGCGTCCATAACCAATTGTGGCGTGCTGAAGGTCGTCAAGGTGAGCCTAATACAGCTTCTACATTCAATAATACGTGGGCAAATCTTTATAGCACTTTGAAAAATGCACGTTTTATCATTGACAAATGCTCTGAAGGTAACTCTGAAGCAAAGAACTATTCTACGAAAGGAATGGGCGAAGTGATGGCTGCGTATAATTCAGCAATTCTGACTGATATGTTCGGTGACGTTCCGTTTACCAACGCTGCGCAACCCACCAGCATCACGAATCATATGACCAACGATTATATGAATCCGACACTTGACAAGCAGGAAGCTATCTATACGGCTATCAACGCTTATCTCGATGCTGCTATTACGGATCTTCCCAAGGGTGACGCCAACAGTGTAGGATCTCAGGATCTCCTTTATGGTGGAAATACTAGTCTTTGGTTGAAGTTTGCTTATGGCTTGAAGGCTCGTTATATGATGCATCTCCTTTATCGTTCTGCCAACAGAACGGCTGATTTGGAGAAGATCATTGAATATTGTAACAAATCTTTCGCTTCTGTCAGTGAACAAGCTGCTTTCAATATCTATAATGGCACCAACCTCAACCCGACTTTCGACTTCCAGTGGAGTCGTGACGGTTTAGGCGCAAGCCAGAGCATGGCTAACAAGCTGGTCGCTCGTCAAGATCCTCGTGAACGTCGTGTCTATTTCGATCCGAATTCTTGGGTTCAGTTGACTGGAACGGATGATCCTGCTATCAACTTGGGACCGAACGGAAAGACGATCCAAGCACAGTCTTACTATACCTATTCAATGTTTATGTATGCACAGACAGCTCCTGTCCTGTTGCTTAGCTACCACGAAGTTCAGTTCTTGAAAGCTGAAGCATTGGCTCGTCTGGGTAAGACGGAAGAGGCTCAGGCCGTTTTGAAGAATGCTGTTGTTGCAAGTATTGCTAACACGGAAGTTAGTATTACGGCTGCATTGAATGCACCAACCGTTGTCGGTTATGGTGGTTTGACAGAGACGACATCAGCTATTACTCCTGAAGAGGCTGCTACCTATTTTGATAGTAAAGTTCTTCCTTTGTTCAAGGCTAATCCTTTGAAGGAGGTTATGAATCAGAAGTATCTTGGAATGTGGGGTGCTAATGGCGAATCAGAGGAAACTTACAACGACGTACGCCGTCTGAAAGCACTGGGCGAAGGTGACTTCATCACATTGGAGAATCCGAACAAGTTCCCGCTTCGTTTGCCGTACGGTAGTGATGATACCACAACGAACCCGAATGTCAAGAGTGCATTTGGTGATGGTATGTATGTTTACAGTGAAAACGTTTGGTGGGCTGGCGGCACACGCTAATCCGACAAATCCTATAGAAAGGGCGGGAGTTGATCCCGCCCTTTTGTCGTTTTATATGGCGAGTGGAGGATTCCCTCTTTCGATTGTATATAACGATGCTGTTTTTTACTTTGAATAAAAAAGTTTTAACCATGGTTGAAAATTATTTTTACACTTGATGACGACCTCTCGTTCAATATGAAAAAAAGTTTTAACCATGGTTGAAAATTATTTTTACTGTTGACCTTTTGAAGTAGTACTAAGAACAACGTAAAAGGATATCAGATACTATTTCATTTATAATAAAAAGAAAGCACACATCGTTTTCAAGTGTGCAATACGAAGTATAAAAGTAGAATAAAGATTCTATAAATGCCTATTTTACTTACACAAAGATAGATATAAAATAGATTGCTGTCATTCTGTAAGGTGATAGGGGAAAGAAGTGACATTTGTCTTTCTTAAATGGCGGCTATAACTACCAAAATTAGCCACTCGACTTGTCAAATTGATACTAAAAAATAGTTCCACTCTCGATTTTTCTTGTATAAATGTTTGTAAATTGAAATAATCAATCTACATTTGTGACATGATGAATCAACCATTAGCTGAGAGAATGCGCCCGAAGACTTTGGACGAATATATCGGTCAAAGTCATTTGGTCGGTCCTGGAGCCGTGCTCCGCAAGATGATTGACGCCGGACATATTCCGTCGTTTATTCTTTGGGGACCTCCGGGTGTGGGCAAGACAACTTTGGCGCAAATCATCTCACGCAAACTGGAGGCTCAGTTCTATACGCTGAGTGCTATCAGTTCGGGTGTAAAAGACGTTCGTGAAGTAATTGAGAGAGCGAAAAGCGGAGGCTTTTTTAATGCTGTTTCTCCCATATTATTCATAGATGAGATTCATCGTTTCAGCAAGTCGCAGCAAGATTCCCTGCTGAATGCAGTGGAGACGGGCGTCGTGACGCTGATTGGAGCTACCACGGAGAATCCTTCATTCGAAGTGATTCGTCCTCTACTTTCGCGCTGTCAGGTGTATGTGCTGAATCCGTTGAGTAAAGAGGATCTGCTGACGCTGTTGCATCGTGCTGTTACAGAAGATATCGTTCTCAAGGAGCGTGATATCGACGTTAAGGAGACAGATGCCATCATCCGTTACTCCGGAGGCGATGCCCGAAAGCTGCTCAATATCCTTGAGCTGGTGGTGGAAGCGGAAGATGGAAAGCATGTGGAGATCACCGACGCGAAGGTTGTGGAACGTCTGCAAGAGAATCCGGCGGCGTATGATAAGGGTGGAGAGATGCATTACGACATCATATCTGCATTCATCAAGTCGATTCGGGGCAGTGATCCGGATGCAGCCGTTTATTGGCTGGCGAGAATGGTGGCTGGAGGAGAAGATCCCGAGTTCATTGCACGCCGGTTGGTGATTTCGGCATCGGAAGATATCGGTTTAGCGAATCCCAATGCGTTGTTACTGGCTAATGCCTGTTTCGATGCTTTGAAGAAGATTGGGTGGCCCGAAGGAAGAATCATCTTGGCCGAGACGACGGTCTATCTGGCTTGCAGTCCGAAAAGCAACTCGGCTAATCTGTCGATCGAAGCAGCGATGGCGCTGGTGGAGAAAACGGGCAATCTGCCTGTACCTCTACATCTGCGTAATGGCGTTACCGGATTGTTGAAGAGCTTGAACTACGGGACAGATTACAAGTTCCCGCATGATTTCGAAGGACATTTCGTAAATCAGGAATATCTTCCGAAAGAGTTGTTGAACGAGAGGTTGTGGAAAGGTCAGGAGAATCCTGCCGAACACAAACTGATTGAACAGATGAAGCGTCTTTGGGGAGACAGATACTGACCGTCTGAGACTGGAAAGAAAAACAGTTGGGGCGATAGTAGATGGAATCCGAATTATAGGTAATTTTGCTTGAAATAAATAGATTGAGATATATTACTAACATTCTAAAATTTATTATGGTATGAAGAAGCACAATTTTTATGCAGGTCCTTCAATCTTGAGTGATTACACGATTAAGAACACGATGGCTGCAATTGACAATTTCGCTGGAACGGGTCTTTCTTTGATGGAAATCTCCCACAGAAGCAAGGAATTTGTAGCAGTTAATGATGAAGCTCGTGCAATGATCAAAGAGTTATTGGATATTCCGGAAGGATACGAAGTCGTTTTCTTGGGCGGCGGCGCCAGCTTGCAGTTCTGTATGGTTCCATTCAACCTCTTGAAGAAGAAAGCTTCATACTTGGATACCGGTACGTGGGCATCGAAGGCTATCAAAGAAGCTAAGTTGTTTGGTGAAGTCAACGTTGTAGCATCTTCAAAGGATAAGAACTACACCTATGTCCCTAAGAATTATACGGTTCCTGAGGATTCAGACTATTTCCATTTCACAACCAACAATACCATCTACGGTAGCGAACTCCGCAAAGATCCTGATCTGAAGGTTCGTCTGGTTGCAGATATGTCATCTGATATCTTCTCTCGTCCGATTGATATTTCCAAATACGATCTGATCTATGCTGGTGCTCAGAAGAATCTGGCTCCCGCCGGTGTTACGTTGATCATCGTTCGCAAAGATGCTCTGGGCCATGTAGATCGCCCGATCCCAACCATGCTCAACTATCAGACACATGTGGATAAGGATTCTATGTTCAATACACCTCCAGTTGTTCCTATCTTTGCTGCTCTGCAGACATTGAAATGGTACAAGGAACAGGGCGGTATCGCTGCCATGGAGAAGAAGGATAAGGAAAATGCAGCGATCCTGTATGACGAGATCGACCGTAACAAACTGTTCCACGGAACGGTTGCTACTGAGGATCGTTCTATCATGAACGTATGCTTCGTCATGAATGAAGAGTACAAGGATCTGGAAGAGGAATTCGCTAAGTTTGCTTCTGCAGCAGGAATGGTCGGCATCAAAGGCCATCGTTCAGTAGGCGGTTTCCGTGCATCTCTTTACAACGCAATGCCGAAGAGCAGCGTAGAGGCTTTGATTGCATGCATGAAGGATTTCGAAAAACAACATTAATCATGGCAAAGATATTAATAGCAACTGACAAACCTTTTGCTCCGGTAGCAGTGAAAGGTATTCGTGAGATCGTGGAAGGTGCCGGTGACGAACTGGTTCTGCTTGAGAAATATGGTGAGAAGGCCAAACTGCTTGAAGCTGTCAAGGATGTCGAAGCCATCATCATCCGTAGCGACGTGATCGATGCTGAGGTCTTCGATGCTGCAAAGAATCTGAAGATCGTGGTTCGCGCGGGTGCAGGTTATGACAATGTGGATCTTGCTGCTGCTACAGCTCACAAGGTTTGCGTCATGAATACTCCCGGACAGAACTCCAACGCTGTTGCCGAACTCGTATTCGGTCTGTTGGTTTACTGCGTTCGCAAGTTCTACAACGGAACATCCGGAACGGAATTGAAGGGAAAGAGACTTGGAATTCTGGCTTATGGCAATGTAGGCCGCAATGTGGCTCGTATCGCCAAAGGTTTCGGAATGGATGTGTATGCTTACGATGAGTATTGCCCGGCATCTGTTATCGAAGCTGACGGAACGAAAGCAGTTGCATCAACCGCTGAATTGTTCAAGTCTTGCCAGATCGTTTCTCTGCATATCCCGGCAACGGCTGAGACAAAGAATTCTATCAATTATGAATTGCTGAGTTCGATGCCGAAGAATGCGATCCTCGTTAATACAGCTCGTAAAGAGGTGATCAACGAAGCTGATCTTCTGAAGATCATGGCCGATCGTGAAGACTTCCGCTATGTAGCCGACATCAAGCCTGATGTAGCTGCCGAGTTGACAGAGAAATATCCGGACCGTTACTTTGGAACACCGAAGAAGATGGGTGCACAGACCTCAGAGGCAAACATCAATGCCGGCTTGGCTGCTGCTCGTCAGATCGAAAGTTTCTTGAAAGAGGGTAACGAGAAATTCCGTGTAAATAAATAAATTCATTCATCATTTGTCCGACAACCGACCTCCAAGGCCGGTTGTCGGCTTGTTAAACCTAAAATATTATGACAAAGATCAAACCGTTCAAAGGTATTCGTCCACCAAAGAATCTGGTGGAGAAAGTGGCTTCCCGTCCTTACGATGTGCTTGACTCAGAAGAGGCGCGCGCCGAAGCGAAAGGCAACGAGATGTCTCTCTATCACATTATCAAGCCGGAAATTGATTTCCCTGAGGGAACGAAGGAGAATGATCCGCGTGTCTATGAGAAAGCTGCCGAGAACTTCAAGAAGTTCCAGGATGAAGGCTGGCTCCTTCAGGACGGAAAAGAACAATATTACATCTATGCTCAGACCATGAACGGCCATACGCAATATGGCTTGGTCGTCTGCGCTGCTGTCGAGGATTATCTGAAGGGAAACATCAAGAAGCATGAGCTGACACGCCGTGATAAAGAGGAAGATCGTATGAAACATGTCCGCATCTGCAATGCCAACATCGAACCGGTCTTTTTTGCTTATCCTGACAATAAAGAGATAGATGAAATCGTAGCCCGTTACACAACGGGAAGACCTGTTTATGACTTCGTGGCTGAGATTGACGGGTTCCGTCATCAGTTCTGGGTTGTGGATAAAGACGAAGATATCGCACGCATCACAAAGATCTTCGAGGGAATTCCGAGCATGTATATCGCTGACGGTCATCATCGTTCAGCTGCTGCTGCTTTAGTAGGAGCGGAGAAGGCTCGTCTTAACCCGAATCATCGCGGTGACGAAGAGTACAACTATTTCATGGCTGTCTGCTTCCCTGCTAACCAGCTCACCATCATTGACTATAATCGAGTAGTGAAGGATCTGAACGGACTGACGGAAGACGAGTTCCTGAAAAAGGTGGCCGAGAACTTCGAGGTCGAGAAGATGGGCAAGGAGATCTACAAACCGAAAGCCTTGCATAATTTCTCCCTCTATCTGGGTGGCGAATGGTATTCACTGACCGCACGTCCGGGCACGTACGACGATAAAGATCCGATTGGTGTACTGGATGTATCGGTCTCTTCCAATCTGATTCTCGACAAGATTCTTGGCATCAAGGATCTGCGTTCAGACAAACGTATCGACTTCGTCGGCGGTATCCGCGGATTGGGCGAATTGAAACGTCGTGTGGACAGTGGCGAGATGAAGATGGCATTGGCTCTTTATCCGGTTACCATGACACAGATCATGAACATCGCCGACAGCGGTAACATCATGCCTCCTAAGACGACCTGGTTCGAACCGAAGCTTCGTTCGGGACTGATCATCCACAAGCTGAGCTGACACACGGGTACGTGTATATGATATGTGAAGCGTCATTGCTTGTTCTCGACACCATGAGAGAAGCAATGGCGCTTTTAATATTATTTGGATAATAAATCAGCAAAATATTTTGGTGATAGATGGGAAATTGTATATGTTTGTGGCGTAAAAGTGAAAGAAGTTATTCACTGAGACTATAGAAATGATTATAAAAGGTTACAGACGGCTTTACAATTGCTTGATGTATTATCTTTAAGCAAATTCTTCCTTTAGCTCCGGCGTCCTGCCGGGGACGATTTTTCTTTTTTATTTCTATTTTCCATTATCAACAAAACTAATATCATTATAATATGTCAGACACAGCTGATTACGCGTCATCGCGTGTAGTTAATTACCCTTGTTCACACAAGGAGAATGCAGGAGGTATGAATGCTCGTATCAAACGTCTTCGTCAGGAGTCTTTTGATGCAAAACCTTCTTTGTCCATCGAACGTGCACTTATTGAGACACGTTTTTATAAAGAGAATTATGGCAAGTATCCGTTGCCGATACTTCGTGCCATGAACTTCTATGAGATCTGCAAACAGAAGACTATCTATATTGGTAAGGATGAACTGATCGTTGGCGAACGCGGCCCGAAACCGAAAGCTGTTCCAACTTTCCCTGAATTGACTTGCCACAGTGTAGAGGATCTGCATGTACTGAATACACGTGAACTGCAACGTTACACGATCAGTCAGGAAGATATCGATACCTACGAACGTGAGGTGATTCCTTACTGGAAAGGTCGTACGCAGCGTGAACGTATCTTCAGCCATGTTCCTACAGAATGGAAGAACGCTTATGAGCTCGGTATGTTCACTGAATTCATGGAACAACGTGCTCCCGGCCATACAGCTTTGGATGGCAAGCTTTACAAATATGGTCTGCTGGATTTGAAGGAGAAGATTGCAAAGGTATTGAGCAGTCTCGATTTCCTGAACGATCCGGAAGCTACGGATAAGCAGGACGAACTGAATGCCATGTCCATCTCTTGCGACGCTGCTATCTTATTGGCAGAACGTCATGCTGACATGGCTGATGAAATGTCACTCACAGAGAAGGATCCGAAACGTAAGGAAGAGCTTCGTAAGATTGCTGAAGTCTGCCGTTGGGTGCCTGCTCATGCTCCGAGAACCTATTGGGAAGCTATTCAGATGTACTGGTTCGTTCATCTGGGAACGATCACCGAACTGAATGGTTGGGACGCAATGAATCCCGGTCACTTCGATCAGCATCTGGCTCCGTTCTACGAACAGGACCTCAAGGAAGGTATCATGACGCGCGACGAGGCTAAGGAATTGATGTCTTGCTTCTTCATCAAAGTAAACAACCATACGGCTCCTCCAAAAGTTGGAATCACGGCTAAAGAGAGCGGTACTTATAACGACTTCACGAATCTGAATATCGGCGGCATCAAGGCTGACGGCAGCGACGGCGTGAACGAAGTTTCCTATATCATGCTCGAGACCATCGAAGAGCTTCACCTGCTTCAGCCGGGTAGTGCCATGCATATCAGCGTTCGTACTCCGGAGAGATTCCTTCGTGAAGGTTGCAAGGTGATCCGTCAAGGTCATGGCTATCCTTCTATCTTCAATGTCGATACCTACGTACGCGAGTTGATGCGTCAGGGCAAATCTCTTGAAGATGCTCGCGAAGGCGGTTGCAGCGGCTGTATCGAAGTCGGTGCTTTCGGTAAGGAAGCCTATGTTTTGACAGGATATCTCAACACTGCCAAAGTGCTTGAGGTTACACTGAACAATGGTGTTGATCCTGTAAGTGGAACAAAGGTTGGCTTGGAAACAGGCGATCCTTGCAGCTTCAAGTCTTTTGAAGATCTGTATGCTGCCTTCCTGAAGAATCTTCACTATTTCGTTAACATGAAGATGCTCGTCAGCAACTATATCGATCGTATGTTCGAACTCTATGCTCCGGCAACGTTCCTCTCTCTGTTCATTGACGACTGTATCGCCAAAGGCAAGGATTACTACAATGCAGGGCCTCGTTACAATACGACTTATATCCAGTGCACCGGTCTCGGAACCATCACCGACAGTCTTTCTTCCATCAAGACACATGTCTTCGACAACAAGGACTTCTCGATGAACGAACTGATGACAGCCATCAAGGATAATTTCGAAGGTCATGAAGCTATGCGTCAGACAATCCTGAACCGTACTCCGTTCTTCGGTAATGATGACGATCGTGCGGATGATATCGCCGTTAGAGTTTACAACGATCTTTACAACAGTATCGAAGGTCGTCCGAACATCAAGGGCGGTCAATATCACATGAACATGCTGTCCACCACCTGCCACGTTTACTTCGGCAAGGTTATGGGCGCTACGCCTAACGGCAGATTCGCAGGACGTGCTTTGTCTGACGGTACATCACCTGAACACGGAGCCGACACTCACGGACCATCCGCAGTGATCAAGTCTCTGGGTAAATTGGATCAGGAGAAGAGCGGCGGTACGTTGCTGAACCAGCGTTTCATGCCGAGTCTGCTGAAGACGGAAGAGGACATCAACAAGCTCTGTGCTTTGATTCGTTCTTACTTCGCATTGGGCGGACATCATATCCAGTTTAACATCATCGATACCGAAACGCTCTACGATGCACAGAAACATCCTGAGGAATATCGCGACCTGCTGGTACGTGTTGCCGGCTACAGCGATTATTTCAACGATATGAATGCAGATCTGCAGGCAGACGTAATCGCACGTACCGAACAAGAGACATTCTGATGCTGGTTTTTGATATCAAACGATATTCCATCAACGACGGACCGGGCGTCCGCATCACGATCTTCATGAAAGGATGCCCGCTGTCCTGCGTCTGGTGCCATAATCCTGAAGGCGTCTCGCCTCAGAAGGAGAAACTCTATACCAAAAAGAAGTGTATCGGTTGCCAGACTTGTGTCCACAACTGTCCACAAAACGCCTTGAGCCTTACTCCCGACGGAATCGTAACCGATCCGACGCGCTGTATCATGTGCGGTAAATGTGCAGAGGTTTGTCCGACTACGGCCATGGAGATTTCCGGCAAAGACTACACCGACGACGAGCTGATGAAGGAGATTGACAAGGAGACGCTGGTCATGGACGAATCGCACGGCGGTGTGACGTTTTGTGGCGGTGAACCCATGATGCATCCCGACGAACTTCTGAGTATGCTGCGCCGTTGCGGAGAACGGGAGATTCACCGTTGTGTGGATACGACATTGTTGGCTTCGCCTGAGAAGATCAAGGAGGTGATGGGAGAGTGCGAACTTTTCCTCGTCGATCTGAAGCAGATGGATTCGGAGAAGCATCGTAAGTATTGCGGTGTTCCCAACGAACTGATCCTTCAGAACCTGAAGATGATTGCTGAGGCAGGAGCCGATTTCTGGATCCGCATTCCATTGATCGATAGTGTGAACGCCGACGAAGAGAATATCCAGAAGTCTGCTGACTTCCTGGCTTCGCTTCCCTGGAAGAGCCGCCATCTCAATCTGCTTCCCTATCACGACATCGGGAAAGGCAAGCACGAGAAGCTTGGCACGATCTACAATCCGCTGCATTATCCGTTTGCCGCGCCCTCGAAAGAGGTACAGCAACGTTGCATCCAGCAGTTTGCAGCAGTGGGTATCACAGCTACCATCGGAGGATAAGTTTCTTATGTTGAACCTATAGAAAAGGGCAGGGCATTTCGACCTGCTCTTTTTGTACCTAATAATCACATCTAATCACATCACAATCGTATTCTGACATTATGAAAACAGCAAACAGACTTCTATGGACATTCCTGCTCCTTCTTGCGGTTCTTCCCACGAAGGCCACGATGTATTATTCTCTTTCCTTTGATCCTGCCAAACATTACATCCATGTTGAACTCAACATGAAGGAGCTTCCGGCAGGCGATCTGACAATGGTTCTTCCTGTTTGGGCGCCCGGTTATTACAATCTGGCCTTCTTCCCGAAGAACATCACCGATTTCTGTCCGATGAAATCTGACGGAACCAAATTGAAATGGACAAAAGAGGGTGCTACCCGATGGATCGTCGATAAAGGTTCTGCTTCGGATGTGAAGCTGACCTATCGCGTCTATTCCAACTTCATCAATGTCTGCGAGGCGATGGTGGACAGTACGCATGCCTTCGTCCCGTTGAGCGGCATCTGCATGTATCGGCTCGGTCAGGTCAAGGAACCCGTGGATTTGACTGTTACGCCGTTCCCTGCTTGGAAAGAGATTACCACGGCAATGGATATAGTATCGTCAACAGCGCCTTACAAGCTCAAGGCTCCGGATTTCGATGTGCTGTATGATTCTCCGATTCTTCTGGGTAATCAGCATATAGCAGACTTCGATCTGGATGGTCACGGCTATCAGGTGGTAACGCCGCAGGGCGCTCCTGTGGACGAAAGAGTGATTCCGAGTCTGAAGAAGATGATTGCCGCTACCACAAAGATGTTCGGTGAGACGCCTTACAAAGACTATAAGTTTATGTGGCTCGGCAAAGGAATGGGCGGATTGGAACATGCCGCTTGTCAGGCCGATTATTCCGGACTGGACTTTACCTTCAAGGACTCCACGGAATTTCTCGACTTTTTCTCCTTTGTATCCCATGAGTTCTTCCATCTCTATAACATCAAACGCATTCGTCCCATCGAACTTGGACCGTTCGATTACGAACATGCGGTTTATACGCCCTCTTTGTGGATCAGTGAAGGCTTTACCAATCTCTACAGCGATTACGATCTGGTACGCGCCGGCATTGCCGACGGGGATTTTCTGTTGAGCCAGCTTTCCGGTCACATCAAAGGCATTGAAGGGAAGGAAGGCCACAAGCATTTCACGCTCCGCCAGAGCAGTTACGATGCCTGGCTCTATTTCTACGACAGTCCGGAAGACACCAGCGACCGTATGTTCTCCTTCTACCTCAAAGGACCGATCGTAGGTTTTCTCATGGACATTTACATCCGTCATGAAAGCAACAACAGCCGTTCGCTTGATGATGTGATGAGAGCGCTCTACAACAAATACTACAAACAGCTGCAGCGCGGCTTCACAGAAGAGGAGGCCTGGCAGGTCATCAACGAAACAGCGGGCTGCGATATGAGCGAGTTCCGCCGTTATGTGGAGACGACCGACGAGATTGACTACAGCCGTCTGCTGGGATATGCAGGATTGAAGTTGGATGGTTTCACCGTGGAAAGACAATCCAAGTGTGATCCTCTGGCTGCGAAGATCAGAGCTTCATTGCTGGGAAAGTAGAATGAATGATTCATCGAAGATGATATTTTATTA
>CAZIVE010000037.1:0-24549 GCA_964542435.1 uncultured Parabacteroides sp. | reverse complement strand
AGACTCAAAATCTGCTGCTTGCAAGAGCGTGTGGGTTCAAGTCCCACTGCCGGCACTTTTTTATGCTTTTTAAATCCCTTGATATACAAGCCTAAAACACGGTTTTAACGCTGATATTCAATAGTATTCATAAAAAGCCCACCTTGCACCGTTCTACATGCTTTCACTCTTTATGACTTGACTTTACCATGTTTTTGTAGAACTATTGTAGAATAGGTGTAGAAAAATTGGCGTCAGGGGGCAGTTTATGGGCGTAAAAATCCGGCAGAAAGGCGACCACTTGTATCTGGATTTATACGAGCACGGCAGGCGGCGCTGGGAGGCGCTCGGAATGACTGTGCCGAAGGAACCAGCGGCACGGCGTGATGTCATGGCGCTCGCTGAAGCGGTACGGCAGAAACGCGAAATGCAGCTTGTCGCGGGGCGCTATCAGCTGCTTGATCCGGTCAAGGCTAAAATGAAACTGACAGATTATGCGAAGCAGATCGCGGCGCCTTATAAGAAAACAGCACACTTGCCAAAATCCTTGAAATACCTTGAACCCTTTGCCAAGGATACGCGCCTGCAGGATGTTGATGAAACCTTCCTTGAAGGCTACAAAGCCTACTTATTAACGCTGGACGGCATAGGAGCGACTACCGCAAAGCACTATTTTGACGCGCTGAAGGCGGTTTTAGCGCGTGCGGTACGAGAGCGCCTGCTTGAAACGAACCCTGCAAAGGGCGTCAAGGCGATCAAAACACGCGAAGCGAAGCGACCATTCCTGACGATCAAAGAGATTCAGGCGCTCTTCGATACGCCACTATCGGGCGGCGAGCTTGCAGAGGATTGCAGGCGGGCGTTCCTGCTTTCCTGCTTCACCGGCTTGCGCCTTGGCGACCTGAAAAGCCTATGCTGGGGTGATATTCAGCGCGAACCTGAACCGACTATCAGCAAAGTGGTGAATAAAACCGGCGAGGTTATCACGATTCCGATTGTGCCTTCAGTATGGCGTATCTTGAACGATGGGGAGCTGCACCGCCGCGATGAGCTTGTATTCCCTGCGCTAGCGAAAACGCGCGGCGAATATAAACCGCTGGCACGCTGGCGAAAGGCGGCGGGCATTGAGCGGCCGTTCGGCTGGCACGCCGCGCGGCACAGCTTCGCCGTGATGAGCTTGGAGGCTTCGGGCGATATTTACGCGGTATCGCGGCTTTTAGGACACAGCGACATTCAAATAACGACAAAATACCTGCACTTCATGGATGCGCGTAGAAAAGCGATCCTTGACGCGCTACCAGAGATCGACACAACAGGCGGCGTGAAAATCATTCAGATGCGTGAAGCGAAATAAACCGCGTTAGCATAACAACAGTATTTTCTTCATTAGATAAAATTAAATACCTTATTGATGCGCCCCGTTGACTTTCGATTCTTTTTTTTGTATATTAATTGAATACTAAACATCTGATAAGGCTCCTGCGAAACTCAAGGAAGGCGGATGTATGATCCGGCTTAGGAGGGTGTTGGCGATGGATTCGGCAAAGTTAGCGGTTCCGATGGGAAGTGTTCTTAAGCACTATCCCGAACTCAGGGATGTGGGTGGTATCAACAGAACTATGACGGGCGATCCGCTTATTCGGCTTACCCCCAATAGCGATGCATTCATATTTATGCGCTGGGTAAAAAATCCCCAGAGCATTTCCTATGTAAAGCGTCGCGATATTCGAAAATTAAAGCATGTTTTTGATCTTGACGTAAAAACTCTAGCGCACCTTTTAGGGGTGGATTCTGATAAGATGTTCCGATGGCTAAAGCCTTGCAAGAATGGTGACGATTATATACCGATAAAGCGTTCGGATTTAAGTAGAGTTTTTAAAGACTTAGCGAGCCATATCCCAAATAGCGATAAAGAGACATTAAGGAAAAAAGCGGAAGCATTCGATTGTGAAAACGGCCTTACAAAGGCTTAGATATAGAATAATGCTGAACTTACCACGAAATTGCGATAGCAACGGACGGTAAGGGCATACATAGGCAGCAATCCGCGTTGCGGGGAAGCTGGAGTGTATGCGGGGTTCGCCTCTGCACATGTCTCATCTAAAAAGATGAGACATCTGTATTGGCGGAGGTGTCCCCATGGACACTCAAAAGTTTTCTTTTCTAACCGTTGATCAGGTCTGTTCAATTCTTGGCTACAAAAAGAGTTACCTTTACAAACTTACACACGAGCGCGCTTTACCCTACTATAAGGTTCTGGGCGGAAAAATCATTTTCGATGCGGCGGAAATAGATGCGCTGATTCGAAAAAACAAAGTCCGAACACGGAATGAGCTATCCAATCAAGCTGACGAGCTGCTGAATAGCAGAGGCGCAAAATGACTGCGGCGTCAAAAAACCCCGCTGATGGGGCGGGGCAGGAAGCAGGGCATGAAAATCTATCTGTTTACAATGTAAACAATAAAGCGAGCCTTGTCAAGGCGCGAATCGTGCGCTTGCGGCAAACATGGCATCTTCAAATATCAGATTTCCAGTGTTTCGCAACCTTTATCGCACGGCTATTCCTGGAATATGCACCGATTGAAGTTCGCGTGCAATTCCTAGGAGCGCCTTCCGAAACGCCGCATAAAACCGTGGCACTTGCCGAGACATTCCTTTTGCTCTATACGCTTGCCGAGGATAAAGCGACTTCGGCTGGCGCGAAGTATTCACTTGCAGAGATATGGCAGGCAGCAATTCAGCTTGCGGGGGGCGCGTAATGAGCGAAGCAACCCTGCCCGTTGAAATAATCCTGCACGAGATCGGCGCTGACTTGGTGCCGGCGGTTAGCGAGCCTGCAAAAAACAAAATGCAGCAATTCCTGCATGAACCGACTCATGCGCTTGCCGCTGATTGCCTATTTGAACGATTTTCCGGCGAGATTATCTTCGAGCGCACAGGCCCAAAACAAGGGCGCTTCTGGCAACGACAGGCGGGCGGTTATTTTGAACCGATTGACACGCTGATTGATATTGCCAGCAAGTTTCTAGACGAGGCGGTTGACGAGACATTCGAGGAATTGAAGGCACAGGCTCAAGGCAATTCTATTTCAAAACTTTACATGGAAGCCGGAGCTGCACGAAAGAAAGCGCGAACCCGCGACTTCGTGAACGGTGCGCTTGAATTCTTTGCGGCGAAAACGCTTGTGCCGAATTTATCATCGCAATGGAATCAGACGCCGGAATGTTTGCCTTGCCTTGATGGCGTGATCGACTTCTCCGGCGACGAAATCAAAGCCCGGATGCCGAAAGCTGATGAATATTTCAAGGATCCGCTTCCGGTACAAACAACCGACATACTGCACGAGGATACACCTGTGAGCTTCTTGCTATTCCTTGGCGAGGTATTCCCTGACGAAGAGACGCGGCGAACGGCGCTCGAATGTTTGGGCTTGGCCGTAGCGAATAAAGGATCCCGAACATTTTACCTTTGGCACGGATCAGGCGCGAACGGTAAGAATACACTGCTTGACGGCCTGAAAATTGTGCTGGGGACACGAGTAGGCACGATTCCGGCTGGGGCGATTACTAAATCACATGACGGATCGGGGCGCTTTGCGGCGGCTGCATTGAATGGCCTGACTTTCGCCGCGGTTGACGAGGTTACCGCTCCGCTCGACACGAGCGAGATCAAAAAACTGACCGGCGATTCTGCCTTCTCCGTTGAGGAAAAAGGCCGTCAAGCCTTCGAGATCACGCAACGCTGGGTGCTTGTGGCGCTGACAAATCGGCTGCCTTCCTTCGCGCCAACCGATGATAAGGCATACCTTGAGCGCTTGATTATTTTACCTTTTGATAGCGTTTTCTACTTCAACGACGAGCAGCGACAGCACTATATCGACCTAGGCGTTCCGGCGGAGCGACTCATACAAGCGAGAGACCGCGATGCAATCATTGAGGGCTTTGAACGAGACCGAGCGCAGATACTTCGCCTGCTCATTAAAACTTATATGCAAGTGCGAGCGGCCGGAGGTAGGCCATATGAAAGCAAGCGATCATATCGGCTGAAGCTCGAATATAGGGATGCGAACGACATTGTCGCCGATTTCTTCAAAGAATACTTTGTTCGTGCTGACGGCGAGCGAGTACCGTATACACGAATCCTTGAACTTTATCGAGACTACACGGGCGATAAAAACATTGCGACGAGAACCTGTATACAGAAGCTGACAGCTCAGTTCTCATGGATGCAGAAAAAGAAAACAAACGGCCTCGGCTATATTATGAATATCCGCGAGCGCGATGGTAATGATGACGAGCTAGACAGTAGACACGAAGTATCAAATAGCAATGAACCACAAAAAACGCTATTCAATGCGGAAAACGCCAATTCTCCCGATACCCAGTTCAGTGCTGAAGTGCTGAAGAGCCCTATTTTAGGATTGACAATAGAAAAACGCCATTTTTCCTATGTCAATATCAAAAACCCTGTTTTCAGCACTTCAGCACTTGAAAATGATCCGAGTGCTTCTCTTTCTGACAGCGATCTTCTTTTAGCAAGCAAAACGGCAGGTGAGCTTTTAAAAGCGGCAGAACAAATAGGAGAAAAGGTGCCGATTGGATGGTGGCGCGATGCATGCGCCGAGAAGGGGCTGACGCCGCAGAAGATTGCAGCGGCTGAAGTCTACATGCAGCAAGTCGGCCTTTTGGATGGCGAATTTATCAAAATGGCTGATGAGGAAGGCAACAATAAGGCGCCTGCGAAACCACGCCTTGGCTTGCCTGAAGCTGACGGGCTTGCTGCTTTACGCAGTAACACGCAAGAGGCCAGTGGCTTGGATATATTTTAGCAAAAGCGGCGGCTTATCGGCGCGGTTGTGGCAGAAATTGCTGCTTCCGCGCCAAACTCAAAACAGTAAGTGAGGCTGAAAATGAATAGTGATTATCCAGTTTTGGTAGAAGAAAAACTTCCACGGATGCGGCGGTATTCAACGCTCGGTGCGATCCGCCGTGAGCTCATGCGGCTGTATGAGGAAGCAAAAAAGCAAAAACAACTCGACCCGATTGAAATTCAGCGATACCGGATGCTGTGCTTTCTGCTATCGAGTGCGGGCGAACTCATGAAGGCAGAGAAACTTGATGAAATCGAACGACGAATTTCAGTGCTTGAACGACAAGGAGGGCGAAAATGAATTTGGAAAAACGGCTTGCAAAACTTGAGGCGCAGAACGACGGTTCGGCTCTTGATATTTTTGTGCAGTACATAAATGAGCAAGATGAAAAAAAGGCTAATGCTTTGTACAAAAAATATTTGCGAGCTGATCCCAATCAAGAAATCGAAGAATTTCTCAAAATTATTGACAGACGCGTAAAAATTGCCAAGAAGCGAAGTGAAGAAAATGAACGGCTTATAGCTAATAGCGAGTGGCGGATAGTGGAGGATCATATCTGAGAGCGCTGCACCTGTAAAGAGCAACATGAAGGAATCTTTTCCCCTTTTTTCTCCTCTTTGCGATGTGTAATGTAAGCTAAAACTCCCCCTTCGGGGGAAATTCAGTTGACGTTAAACACTTGTTATTCATCATCATTATTAAACTCATCAATAATACGTTCAGCTTCATGATCATAATGTTCTGCCAATTCTCTCATCGTAGCAGCAAGTCTATGAAAACCCATATTCTCTGCTGCATCAGCTTTATATCGGCACTGATTTGCCAGATTTCTTTCTTCCTCGCCAGTCGGAACAATAGAATGAGCTCCTCTTGAATTGATGAAACCCAGCATAAAGCCTCTACGCAAATGATTAAAATTCCGATCGTTCAAAGCTTGAGCAACAACTTGGTGAATCCATAATCCATTAGGGTCTGCAGGTGAGTTAATTAAAACCTCACCAATATGGTTCATCGCTACTTCTAAGTGTCCTGATGCCTCAGTTAGTTCTTTAACCCTTTGTAACCATTGTTTGAAATTCTCTGGGTCAAACGTCCCATCCTTTTGCGTGCCTGGAAGAATTTTCCATCCCTGCAGCAATCTCCAAGCATTTAAAGCAACAGATTTTTCTTTTTCTGTAAGCTCTTTAGGAGGCTGGGCCTCATTTTTTGGTCGATAAATCAGACGAATTATCTCACAAAAGAATTCAGGAACATTGGCCATTCTGCTTTCAAGAAACTTTGGAGCAGTTTCTTCGCTATAGCTTTCCAATAAGGGAAGAAAAGCCCACTCCACCTTAATAAGATCTTCTTCTTTAGCGGAATTTTCTGTCTGGAGATGCTTTATAATTTCGACGATGTTATGGATATCCATAGAAGTCTCTGGATGATCAGAAGAAGATATTGCAAGCAAGGCTCTGACGCATTGATCAGTATTGAGTAGCTGATTCTCATATAACATTCTACTCAAACAATTGATGGCAGCATAAGGTCGATTATATTTAATAAGCTTTTCAATAGCGATATTCAAATCACCATCGCACTGGTAAGGGATGGCCTCAACTCGCGTCCAATATTCCTGCTCTTGCTCTTTAAGCCATTCTGAAGCGCGATCCCATATTGTTTTTATGAATGGTAAGCACGCTAGAAATTTTCCTATTTGGGCTGGAGTCCAATTGGATTTATCTAGGTTGTCGCACCAATCTAAACCATATAAATATTGGCGCTGTAAGATAAATCCCTTGACTAGATCGTTTCGTTTCGCATCATCAGGATCCAGAAAATGTGGCAAAAAAGCAGCATCAATTTTAAAATCATCAATTGCAGCACATGCAACTCCTACTTTTCTTGGAGAATCGACAGATTCAGCAAAGCGGATGATGCCTTCAACCCCATTTTGATCAAAGATTTCCTTAATAGCTGCTTCTCTCTTAACATCTAGTTGCTTTTGCTGCTCTTTCCAATCGCTATTTTTCTCAAATAAATCAAGATCACGAGTAGTGAATAGAAATTTATAGCGGATAGAGGGGCATTTAGGAATCAGATGTTCTGATACCTTTTCAAGTCGGATAATTAATTCACCAGGCAATGCCCATTGCGCATCCGAAAACCGCCGATGTTTCACTGTAAATTTGCGAATGCTATCCCAAATCAAGAACCGCTGATCTTCTGCCAGTTGGAGAATCGGTGGTGAGTCAAGGCGGTTAATTATCTGATTGAAAACAGATGGAGGCAAGCTATCAAGATGCTGAATTAAATCTGAAAGACGATTGGCATCACATTCAGCAGCATGAACAGCTAGTTCTGCATAAATAGAGATCTGTTTCAAATATTCTTCTTTAGTTACTTCCTTGCTCCCCTGATCTTTTATTGTTTTTCGCCATACTGGTTTATAGGAACCAGAAGAAATCGTATGTTGATTAGGCAAAAGCTGAATAATTAGGTTCCAGCCAATATCAGGCCATTCTTTAAGTAGTATCTGCACCGCTACTTTGCGTTTATCTACAGAGGCTAATGTTTGCGGGAACCAGGGGAGTAGAATAGTCACCAGTGAATTGGATGGTCGATTCGACCATTGACCACCTGGGTCATGGCTAGCAAGTTCCCCAAGAATAACACAGATGCGAACTAGATACTGTTCTTCCCAGGCTAATGCTTCAAGAGCCCATAACAGGCCAGTGAGATAATTCCTGCCAAAAACCCCACTACTTTCTTCCGAAAAAAGCCTATAAAAAGGGCAAGGTATTTGGCGAAGTGCCTTCTCAACCGCATTAAGAAATTCACCTGGATCAGCTTCTGCAAGAGCTGGTAATAAATCGTTAAGGCTGCCCCATAAAATCCAGTCGGCTCCTGAGAAAAGCTGAATTAAGGCTAATTTGCAATTTTCTTTAGCCTTCCCGACCGAGCAATGGATACACGCATTTGAACTACTACCTAAAACTGCTAAGCCTTCAGAGATTCCTTTCCGCATTTCGTGCGAATACAAAAACACCTTATTATGAATGCTTGCAGCAAATCTCTCCTCCACGGGTAATTCAAAAGCTGGATCGCGCTCTTTAAGAATAGTAACAGCCAGCGATATAAAGGTATCAAGATTTTTATCTAGCACACGCGATCCTAGCAGGTTCCACAGTTCAGTTCGATTATTAATTTTCCAAACTCCATTTTTAACTGATAATGGTGTATTATGGTAATGTAATAATTCTTGAGCCTTTTTTAGCCATTCATCATAGTTAATACCTAGCATCTGGCTAATTACATCAATGTCTGATTGATTTTTTTCATTCCAAGTTCCTATCAGCACAAGTAAGGCGATAAATGTTGCATCAGGATGTTGCGCCCAATCAATTTCAGAATTCTCTTGAGCAACTCTTAATTCATCTGGTATTGCCACTAAAAATTTCTGGTTGAAGGCATTCTGAAGGTCTTCTGGCAGTTTATCAGGAGCAATTGTTCCTGCATTCCTATTCCATTCTTGTACAAAAGCAACAATCCGAGGCCAAACCCACTCTACATTCAGTGGCTTAAATAGAGAAATATGGGAATGAAGTAGAGATAGGACAACACCACTCTCTTTATCAAGATCGACTACTAATAGATGAAAATGCCTTAAATAGCTATAGAGTTTATCTCTTTCAACCTCATTGCCTCCATTTGCTGCTTTAAGATGCTTTTCGATAACTTCCAGTTTTTCAGTGCTCTTTGATGGACTGAATTTCGCTTGATGCACATGCGTGAAAAATTCATCAGTGTTCTTTGTATGCCTTGCCTGTTCAAGAATCCATTGTACATTATGTGTATCAGTCGCGCTTAATGGACCCGTGATTAATGCGATGGCATCCTTGCCTTTCTTAAAATTTTTAGAATTGTTGTAATCATTCCATGCAGCCTGTATTACCTCATCAAACCTTCTGTCTTCATTTGTGATAGTAATAGTAAGCTTTATTTGCGCTAAGAGCTTTCGTCGCTCGCCAGTGTTTGCATTTTTCACATATACAATCAAATCATCTGTATCAAAGCCATCAACTTTTCCTTGAAGTTTGATCTCAATAATAGGCCAGCAAGGGAGACAGGGCGCATACCCACCTGAGAGCATCAATGTAACAAACATTGATTGTACTTGAGCTTCAAAGAAAGCACCCGCACCACCAGTAGAGATAGGAGTGCTTAATTGTTTGCTTTTTGCCATTAATATCTCCACCACAAGCTTCTTTCCCTAACTGCTATGCTTTCTCATTCTATCATTGCCTTCATAAGGGCATCTCGTGCATCTGAGTAGAATTGAATATCAATCTTGGTTGCCATGTCATCTGAAAGATCAAGAAGCTGGCGCCGGCATGCAACCGGCAACAAGAGAGCTGAAGCACCTTTTTCGACTGCGATCTCAGCGATAGTGACGGAGTTGTGAATTGGCTCGATAGATCCGCCCAGGTTAATCTCACCTACGATGATGAGACCGCCACGGACACTTTTCTTCAAGAGAGCAGTACAGAGTGCAATGAGTGATGCCATTCCGAGTTTGGCACCAGACTTCGATACATCAAAGGCCCGAAGTTGTACTGTAAATTCGTGCTGGCGTGGGTCTTTATCCCCGACGAGTTGCACGGCTCGAGCATAGAGATTTTGCTCAGCATAGCCCATGCTTTCTTTGAATGCGGGAGGTACAGGTTTATTAAGGATCTTGACGCCAGACCCCGGACCTTCATTGATTTCAATACGATAAAGCCCAGGATGTTCTTCACTTCCTCCTGGTGAGATGGTCCAGACTTGACCTGGTTCAAGGGGGTCTCCACCGATTGTGTTTTGACTTTGCAGTTCTGGAGTTGAAACAAACTTCTCTACACCCTCAGTCCCCATGAAATAACTGAAATGGGTATTGCGAAATTCCGCTGCACCGATGCGCTTTTGCTGTTCCTTTACACGTCGCCTTGCTTCCATGGCAATGCGTACAGCCCACTCGACATCTTCATCGAGGATTTCTCCTTCACCTGGATATAAAAGCTTGAGCAGCCCACTGGCGGTTTTATTGACAGCGTTAGTATCTCGCCCTGAGAGAGCACCGCCATAATATACTCGATTCTGCAATATGCTCACTCTGTTTTGATTGCGAAGTTGACTCCAGCACTCGGATAAAAAGTCGCTTACCAAACCGAAGTGATTGGTTAAAAGCTCATTGCCGATTTTTGGTACATCCCATCCGGGCAAAAAGGCGTGGATTCGGTCCATGAATGCGGTATCATCTCTCATTTCCGGCGGTAAAGGACCAAATAAATGTCCTATGCGCTGCTGGTGATCAACATCGACTTCAAAGTTGCCTATAAGAACAATACTGCCATCAGCACGAATGTTTTCTTTACCACGGCTGAATTCGCCAGATTCCATATATCCTTTTAAGATGTTTACCCCATCCTTTTGATCAAAAGAGATACCAGACACCTCATCGAAGCATACTACATCGTAAAGGCACACCAAGCCTCGTTGGCCTGTTGAGTTATTGACGAACATTTGGGCGACAGTTGCCTTGCCCCCAGAAATAAGATGCGCATAGGGAGAAATTTGCTGGAAAAGATGGCTTTTCCCGGTTCCTCTCGGGCCAAGCTCCACTAGGTTATAATTTCGTTCAACAAAAGGAACCATGCGAAGCAATAATGCATCACGCTGACGATCAGATAGACCAAGCGGCTCGATACCTATCGAACGAAGGAGTAAATTCTTCCATTCGAGAGAAGTGAAAGATTTACGGGCATCAGCAAGAATATCAAGCACATCATGCTTTGAGAGTTGTATTTCTCTGAGCGATTCAATGCCGAATGGCCTTCCTTTATTTTCTTGTGCAATAGTAGCATCATAGCTGAGAGTGATCTCTGCATAGAAACCACCGGTCAGCATGCGTTCGTGTTTTTTGACCAATTCTGAGCTTATCCGGACGTCATTGAGCCGCAAGCTTGGCAACGTGGCAATGTAGGAATCCGTTCTTGCATCCAAGCGTGCAGAAATAATGTCGATAATTTTAATCTCACCATTCTCTTTTGCTCGTGCTTTGAAGAGCTCTTCTTCTCCTGCTTTGACAGTTCGCGACATGAGCTGTCGTTGAACGATGTCAAGACCCTCTTCGATTTCCTCTTGATTAGTGCTCGCACAATAGCGGCCGAGCATGAACTCGACGACATAGGTCGGAACGGGGAATTGCCGGCTAAAGGTCCGAACCAGGTCTTTTCGAACAAGATATCCTTCCAGCTTTGTAGCAGCTTTTTTATCGAGATTGTCCATCTCACTCATGGGTTGCCTCCGGCAATGACTGTGGGTGTCTGCGCAATCAAAGAACCATTCTCATCGATGAGTACAACAATTGCTGCTTGGCCTTCCATATCCTCGTCTTCGACGATCACGGAAGTTGTTCCATTGTCTTTGAGCGTTTTTTTGTCTACAACAACACTGGAAGATGCATCACCAGCATGGCTTCGAATGTCGATTGCCAAACCTGAGAAATATCCTTCTACAGTCACGGTACAGCGGAGCCCTTTCCATACCACACCGGCAATTTTTACCGATGTGGCAGTTTGCTCAGATGCTTCTTGGGTTACCAGTAAATGCAGAGTGAGGCATTCTTGCAAGCTAAGGCCACCATGGGTGTACTCTTCGCCTCTCTTAAAACAGCTCACTCCATCAGCGAGTGCAAAGTATTGGTTAGGGTTCCAATACCATGGGAAAAGCCGCACATCAGAAGTAGCTCCAGGTTTTAATGCCGCGCATCGACCCCACTTGCTATCTACCAAGGCGCTTGGAAGGTTGATTTTGGGTAATCCCCCTGGTAACAAGAGCCACCCATGATCTGTCACAACCCGGACTCTCTTCCATCCTGCAGCCAAAAGCTCCGTAATACGGTCTGTGATCTCCAAAATTAAGGAATCGATATATTTGGTAAGTTTCCATCCACGCGCATGGCCTTCATGGTCAATGTCCCCAAACTCGCACCAAGCCATGCCCTGGCTGTCGCCTGCATTAGAGTTCTCCAGGATTGCCCACCCTGAATCGCGCAGTAGTTTTTTAAGATTGTAGCCACCCTTCAATGACTGTCCGGTTTCTATAACAGATGGTTCAAAATCTGTACTGCTATCTTCTCCGAAGATTCTATCTCGTACCGGACTTACCGCTGCTTTGCCAGTTTCTGTGACGCTCGGCAGGGCTGACCACGCAAGTTCTTCCGTAACTTTATAGTTACGTGCTTCTAAAGTACTAATCAGACGCTTTCCCATATCAAAACGCAGCCCATCCACGAAGAGAATGCAATCACCGGGGCTGAAAGAAACTTTCTTTGGCGTCAGACAGGTACCCCCTGGATAGGAGGTGCTGTCAACAAGGTTTTGGAGATAGCGAGCGGATTCTTCTATCCATGGCAGGTAAATAGCCCGAATAGCAGCAATCACCGCTTCAATGTCTTTTGAACTCTCGACCTGGGCCAGGGCCTTGAGTACAGCATCATCAGCTTGCCATCCGTGACTGCGATATCCACTAATGAGGTCGTCCAACGAACCTGCAGCAAGGCTGTTTTGGGTGATTTCAGCGAGAATTGCTAAGTATTGCAGGGCGAAGGCCAAAGGAGCTTCCCCAAGTTCGGCCCACACTAAAGAGCGCCTGCCTCCATGCTTTTCTTCAAGCTTCAAGAGTTTTTTCCGCGCCTCATGCGCAGTCGTTTGGGCAAGGGCTAAAAGATCATATTGAAGGCTCTTTTCCTGATCATCGTTCCACTGCGGCCAGCCACAAGCCGAATCCGAATCTGTGTACAAATCCCATTGAGGTGGAGTACATTTTCTAATTTTATTTGGGATATTAGCGTAGCGCTTTGATGCCTCGCAGTAGCGTTCCCAAACGGCATGCCATGGGCCTTGATGGTTCGCAAGCTTGGTGATTCCAGTCAAGATGCCTTCCTTTTGAGGATGGTAGGCTAGTTGAGACTCACAGACTTCAACAAAGGCTTCCCATTCATTCTTATCACGATTTCTCTGAAAGACTTCCCCTTGGTCGAGCCATTGAAGCAAATCACGAATTAGGTCGTTACCCGAAAGCAAAGTATTGAAGTAGTCCTTGTCCAGATGCTTAGCCTGAAGCAAAGAGACATCCTCGTCGAGAAGCCGATATAGCGAAAGCTGCATAGCTTTTTTGGTATCGTTGTCTTGTGCGACATCTAACCCAAGCCCACCCTGATTTGATTTTAAGTATGCCAAAATAGTCCAATCTTTCGAATTGATTTGTGACCAGATCACACCGCGAAATTGCAATTCAGCAAGGGCTTTAAGGTAATCAGGACAGGTTTCTACAGCCCGAAGGTCCCGTCTGCTAACACCTGGAAGATAGAGAACAGGAATAATGGTATTGGTAGATCGCATTGATGAACGGATTTTGGCGACAATAGAGCTTAAATCTGCATTTGCTTGAGTAATGTGCGGATCATTGATTCCTGCAATTATACATCGTAGCCAGATTGCCGGGCCGATCTCTTTTTCAGGCTCGTAGTCGCCAAGCACTAACAATTCTGGCATTTCCGATTGCAGACGCGATATTGCGGTTTCCCATTGCCGGTCGTGATCCGGCCACAAAATACAAGCAGGGGGCACCTGAATTTCTGGATTGTAGACAGCAGCTGAGCGAATATCTTTTAGCAAATGATCAAGCACTCTCATGCTTCATATCCTTATAATTTAAAAAGCTGAACTACTTGTTGAACGAGCTTTTCTGTTCGTGAATCGATCTGGGCAACACTCCACCTCTCAGCAGAAGCCAAGTCCTCGTTAAGCTTGAGTCCGTTCTTATAACCAACCGCATGACCATGTCGATCGGTACGATTTCGCTTATCTTCGAAGCTCTTATTGCCAAGTGCACTGTTGAATCCAGAAATGGTAAGATTGCCTAGCTTATGAACATGCGTCTGTTGAATTTCTTTTGCCTTTTCTTTATTACCATCGGCAATCATGTTTATCCAAGACTGAGGGATATTCTCTCCCTGTGGAAAAATATGTTCGATGGTCCACACAAATTGATTGTTTTCAATACGCCATAGATCAACCCAACTCTCTTTGGTCATGGACTGCTCGGCGAGTGCACAAAGAATAAAGCGGGTTACCCCTGAATTTTCCTCATAAATTGGACCTTTGAGCTTGCTTTCGAATACCTGATCAGTTGCAGAAACTGCTACCAGCTGCTGTCTCATTGATTGGAGAATAGCATCAGCACGCAGCTCACCTAGCTTGTCAATCAATGTCATGAACAGCCGAGTAAGATCTCGCGTTGGTGGTGTATCGGTTAAGTTGCGACGAACGAAGAAGCGGACCAGCAGTTCAATTATAGATTGGAGGTGAGCATTCGTAAGCTCGAGCTCTTCCTTTTTTGCAAGTAAATATAAAAGGAGTAAATATGATGGAGCGCCCTGAATGCGTTCCAAATCCTTGAGCGATTTTTCGAGTTCTCGGTACGTGTCATCCTTGTTGCGAGAAAGCATCAGTGAATAGAGTCTTCCAGAAATACTGATCTTCTGTAAAAAATCCTTCGCGTCATAATCGATAAGCTTTTCATAGATTTGAATAAGGTTGGACCGGGTTGCAACTGGAACCTGGTGGACCGCTTTAAGTTCGTTTTTAAAAGCATTGTAATACTGCCGAAAGAAGCGCTCCTGGATCACATAGTCATCACCCAGGTACTGCAAGAGACGATTCCAGTGCGTAAAATAATAGTCTATCTTGCCTGGTTCAAGGGATTCCAGACGTGCAAGAAGCTTGTTTTTTATAAGATCGATTGCGGTAAGTGGCATGCCTCGATTGTTGAGCGACTCGAACAGGGTGTACGCGTCAGCATGACTTGCTACTTCAATCTTGACCAGGTATGTCTGGTTGACTTTATCAAGGAATTCTATGATGGTTTCCAGCTGGTTACTTGTACCATTGGCCATTTCATCGATACGATCCTGGAAATACCGATAAGCCCGATAGATCTTACGATTACCTGCGTATGCGGGGGCATCATATTCACTGATGACTCCGATTTCAGCGAGTACAGCACGATAATCGGCGTTATTATTATTCTGGATCTGGGGGATGAGGCGAATCTGATCATCGCCTTTTTTCAGAACCAACTTTCGCTTTAAATTGATCAATTCGATTCGTTGGTCATCATCAAGATCGTTTTGATGATTTTTTAGGGTCTTGTAGACCGCAGCAAAGAGCAATGAGAGCGTTGTCAGACGTTGTTGTCCATCAACGAGTTCAAGATTTTGCGCTGAAAGCGCATCAATGCTTTGGTTAATGCAGATGATTGAGCCAAGGAAATAGCCAGACTCGTTCTCACGCAGATCATCGAAAAGATTTTCCCACTGATTTTTGCCCCATGTGTATTCGCGTTGGTATCGTGGGATGACGTACACTACGTTCGCTTCGATATCAAAGAGCTGTGAGACGGGGTAATTGTTGACTGATTTGATCATTTTGCAGCCTCCCGTGCTGTGCGTTTTTCAGCCAGCGTGAGGTGATGGTCGTTGATGCGATCGCCTTCGTGCCCGCCGTATTGTGGACCAAGATGATACCATGGTGCAGATTTCACATCATTGCCGCGATCTTTTTTCCAATCGATATTTGGCTTATCTCGCAGGATTCCAGCGCCCTTTTTCTGCACATCGGGCACAGTCATGAAGGGGCGGATATTGAGGCGTACGCCGTCGTTGAGGTCGGGATCCCATCCGATGGGTTGTTTTTCGATAGGTTTCCAGCGCACAAAGATGTCGTAGGGTGCTTCGCCTGCAAGGATAAGCTCCAGCTTTTTCTTGAGAGCTTCAGCGGCAGCAAGTCGCTCTTGCGCGCCATCGACACCACTGGCGATGTCCTGCTTCTGGCGGTTGATCCAATCGCCCACATAGGTGTAGATAAGGGTCTCCAGATTCTTGCGGTCGAGCTTGTGGTAATTGACCAGCACAGAAAATCCATCTGGCAAGCCGTCCCAAATATGCCAGATGAAGGGGCGGTGATGAAAGAGCTTGCAGTGCTGGGTGAAGAACTTATCTCTTAGCCAGGATTCGAGAGTCTTACCGACATGATCAGCGTTCTTGAGCAGCGTCGCCAGGATATCGTTGGACCAGGCATCGCCATAGGAGGCGGCGAGTAGGTTGAGGAGACGGTCGGCCGCAGGTGCTTCACCGCGTACTGGTGGAATGCAGACAATGCCATCCTGATCGGCAAAGGGCAGTAGTTCCTTGCAGCGCTCCACCCATTTGTGCTGCTCATCGGCCAGCTCCATTTCTGGATCGAGCTCGGCTGGCCAGCGGTAGCCGAGCAGACGAGCAACGGCAACTTGCAGTACCGTAGCGTCGGTGCGCAGCGGCCCATTTGAAGTCCCTTTCTTTTGTTCGTCCCAAATCACCGAACCGCAGGGGTGGCCGTGGAAGATCCATTGGGTGGGGTCGTCGGTGTAGGGTTCTGTGGGCAAAGTTTCGAGGGATGTTTTCCTCCTCCAGACCTCAAAATCAACAAGTGCCTTTTCAAAGTACCGAGGCTCAACACTAATTTTCTTATTAAACGATCGAATCGATGAAACAAAATCGTCCGATGAACAGTACGCCCATAGTGCACATAAATCTTCGGGTTTTTTAGGAATCAAGACCCCAATATTTGCGGAATATTTATTCCCAGTGAAAATAGTTGCATAAAGTCTACCCATTAGATTCACTGCAACACCAGTTTTGCCCCAGTTTGGCTTTCCCCTTCGCCAGCTCTGGATTGCATGATTTAGGCTTTTAAGTTCTTCGGCGATGCGAGCTATCGTACCACATTCACTTTCCCAGAAAATCACTTGTTCGCGTCCGCCAAATGGGACCGTATGCGAAGTATCAGACTGAAAGTACTCCCAAGCATTATTTGGTAGCTCAATTTCCCAGAAATATTTAACAAACCAGTTTACTTCTCCCGTTGAAAGGCCGCGAAGCGCTTTGGCATATTCGCCTAATGGCTTTTCTCTGGAGTTAGGAGAAAAATTTATTACTGTATGCGTGGAGTTTTGTAGCTCTATCTGATTTAAAGAATTAGTGAATTTTCTCCTCAACCCGTCAGCTTTTCGATCAACGCCACTTTCATCACTTACATCAATTGTATAAAAATTTGTTTTTAGTTTCTGATTACTCGTAATTCCAAGCATGCTCTGCACCACTTCACCTGAAATTGTGTTAAACGCCCCAGCACCAAGCCTAGCCATTATCTTCCATGAAGTACTTGTAAGCATTTCGTTACGAAAATGCCTTTCCCTATTCTGGAATGTCCAGCCAGAAGTAGTAACAAAACAAGCAAGGCCACCTGTTTCAGTTAAACTGCATAACCTTTTAACAAAAACAAATGCCAAGTCGTTTTTTGCTTTCGCATAATTTTTTTCAACAAAAATACGAAGCGTTTCGCTAAATCTATTAATTGCAAGATATGGTACATTGGTCATTGTGACTGAATATTTCTGCCCAAGTATTCTTGCAGCTTTGTTCAATCCCTTTGCAACAATACCCATTTCTGCCTTTTCATCATCTTTCTCCCCCACTAACGCTTTTGTTAGCAGAGGTTCGACTTCTTCCCACCTTAATTCAAACAGCGACCCCTTACCTAAACTTGCTTCCGGATTGATCAAACTGCCGAGTACTGGTGCGTCTTTAAACTGTTTGTAAAGTTCTTCGAGAGAGAGCAGAAGTTTAGTGTTGTTCCCAGCCAGCGCCAACCAGTCCTCCTTCTTAGCACTGATCGACAAACCGGAACAGGCGACATTCAATTCCGGTAACACCCGGTAGCCACCAGCGTTCGGATATTTCCATGCAGTTAGCGCAAGTGCAAAGGTGGCCAGTTCCACACAGCGTTGATCCAGTTCCAGTCCGTGGATGTTCTCGCTAAGCACTCGGTTTACTGCCTCTCTGGCCGATAGCCCTTCCAACTCTATGCGCATCGGCACCAGCATAAGAAAGGCGGCCACCAGGAAATGACCGGAGCCACAGCATGGGTCGAGCACTTTGAGTTGAGACAGGTTATCGGGCCAGGATTCGAAGGTGCCAGCCGCCGGTATCCAGGCACCATTTTCCTGCCTCACAAAGCGCAGATAGTCCAGCGGCATCCCGGGGATGGCGGCTCTGCGACGCAGTTCCTCTTCGCTGCTCGCGTTTTTAAGGTCGTGCTCGGTAAGCCGCCTTGTAGCCCACCAGGCTCCTAGAGAATTGTCGAGCAGGAAGCTCACCATGTAAGGCTCGGTAAAGAGTTGAGTGACGGCAGGCAGCTCGCGGGAGCCAATTTTGACTTCAGAGTCGTCTATCTCTTTCTTCTTTTTGGCTTGCCAGAATTGATAAACCCAACCGAGACTGTCAGAGGCAGTGAAGACCTCCGGTGGTAAGTCGGCTAACAGACGCTCTAGTTTCTGCTGATGCTCGGGTGGTAAGCTTAATTGGAAAACGGGTGAATCGATTCGGAAGATCTGGGGCAGCATGCGCGAGGCAAATCGGGCGGCTAGTTCCCACCCATTCGTTGCGCCTTCATCAACAGCAAGGTCTTCACATTCTTCGAGAGTTACCGGCACTGGCTCATTCGGGTCAGGATACATCAGTAAGTTGTTCTCGGCCAGAAACCGGGCAAATAACATGCGGTGCCAGTGCTCGTAAGCGACCTCTTCGATAAGGCGGTCCATCGTCTGTGCTTCGCTGCCATTTAAGGAATCTCCAAGCTGACGGCCGTGAGCACGCAGCCTGCGGCGTAGCGCTCTCTCTTGTTCGCTCAGGTGGGCAAAGGGCTCGGCTTCCCCCACAGCAAGTTGTTCCAGCGCAGCGCGGGCTGCGTCCTCAGCAATATCGCGCGCATTTCTGATGGTACGTTCAAGCAGGTTTCTTAATGTTTTGTTCAGTGGCTGCATGTGCTATTTCTCCTGGAGCTTGCTTACTGAATCATTACCGGCCCGTTTTGCAGGGCAGTTTTGAGTTGTTGTTTTAAGTCCTCGACCCAGGCTTCGATATCCTCCTCGGTCTTCAGCGTTCGCCGCGGAATTTGAATGAACTGAACCTTGGGCTCACACAATTCAGCGGCACGTCGGGCGATATTCTCGAAACGAGTGGGCATGGCCGCAACCCGGTCGGAAAACATTGAAAGATCACAGTTGTCTAGGGTGGCGAGGATGTCTTCTGTGGATTGCACAGCGATCTTAGGCTTGTCATTACGGGCCAGTTTTTCTTCAGCTAAAAGTTGATTTTGTTGCTCCGGCTCCAATTGCTTCCAGTTCTCATCATCGAATAAGCGTTTGAGGCCTTGCTCATAATTAGAGTCATATTCGCTACTGAGCTTGTTGATCTCATCTCGCAATCGCTGGGATAGGCCAGCGATCAGCGGCATTACAGGATCGGGTTCTTCGAGAAGCTGCCGCTGTTCTTCAATTGTTTTTATATGAGCCAAAATTATCTCAGTATCCGGAAGCCCAGATGCGTAGGTCGCCAGTCGCTTTAAGATTTCCCAATTTGGCCAGCGTTTGTTAATGCGAGCAGCAAGATCCTTCCAACGGTCGATGTAATCACTCAGCTCGTCCCGCTGATTATAGAGAGCCAGTAGTTGCTCATTACCTCCAGTGAGGCGGATATCGTCCAGGACCGCGGTGTTTGATCGAGTAGGTTTCGGTGCCTCCCCGCCTGCCTGGTTGGCGAGCTCTGTAATTTTTTGTAGGAACTGCGTTATATAGCTCAGTTCTTCTCCTTGTTTGGCTGAGATCTCGATCTTTTGCAGGAGCTTACGGATCTGGATACGTTGGGCGGTGGTGATAGTAGCAGATTCTACCTTGAAGACTACTTTTCCAATTGCTTTGCGCTCCAGCTCTTTGGGGTCGAGTATTATGACATGCTCATCTTGTGCCCGGATTAATCCAGCAACCAATAGAACTTGCATGGCGCCGTCTATCGCATCACGTGGCCATCCATAGGGTGGCGATTCGAATTTTGTGCGGATATCTGCGCCTTTTTTGCCACCGGCAATGAACGCGAGAATGGCTTTGCAAACGGGATGTTTGGCTGGTTCATCTTCGTAATCGACAGCATTGAGAGCGTCGGGAGCGCCAGTCTTGGCTTTTTCGTACACCTTTGCCCAACCCGTGTGGTCTGCAATCTGAAATTGTGGATAAAGCCTTTGCAATGCGTTTGAGGAGGCTTCCAATATCATTTCCTGCAAATCGTTCCCAGCTATTTCATTGCCTCCAGCTTGGAAAACTCGGGCAGCAGAAAAGGATTCTTCGAGCAGTTCCCCGATTTTTTTCTCGGCGGACTGCTTGGTGGTCTCCATCGCAGCTCGAGCTTCGATCCCTTCTGGGGTATTGGGAACTCCACGCTTGTCCAGTGTTGCGCTCGCGGCTTTGTAATCAATGAGGTGATGCCGGAGGTCATCAGCGGAACGTTTAGGGATGAACACAAAAACCGTTGGGGATTGGATACCCGCCTGCCGGGCATCGGCTCGCACTGAATTCTCGTCAATGCTCCAGCCATCGCGAACCCAAAGATAAATGCGCTGGTCAGCGTCGTGGGGAAGTTGGGCATCAAATAATGGCGAAATTTCACGGATGACCTTTGAATTTCCTTGGGTCAGCGAGAGCTTACCCACAATCTCGTTAAATTTCTTTCGGATGCGCTCGTCTCGTTCAGCCTCGATACGGTGTGTCTCGTTGGACAAGGCAGAGCGCTGGCTCAAAAATTCGTCGTTCCAGGCTGCGCTCTCTTCGGTCTGGATGCGGTATTCATCGCCGACTTTCATGAGAAGCTCACATGTATCGAGCAAGCTGGGCAATTTGCTGCGTAGACTGCTACTACCGTCAGAAAGGTTTTCGACCAATAGGTCGGCGAGGGTGTCGATCGTAGCTCGAATGCCAATTTCAGTATTCTGACTACCAAGCTTATTGATGAGGAATACTAGTCCACAAGCACGAGCCATGAGCCTTTCATCTTCAGATCCTCTGCTCCAAATCATGGTTTTCTCGTGGACTTTGCGGGGAAGAATTCGTGACTGAAGAAGCTTGTCTGCAGAATCGAAATAAAGGTAGTCAGCTGGTACAACGTTCCCCAAAGGCTTATCTAAGTTGGTTTGAATGACCTTGTGAACCATGCTTAGCTGATTCCGTAGCTGGCTATCAGTTCCAGTCTGATCGAGTACCCTTAATGTGTTTTCCCAAAAACGCCGACGCACCGGCAAAAGGGGATAATCTTGGAGATAATTGGAGATGTCCTCCTGCCGATGACCGATGGTCGTGCCTGCCAGATGCCGCGATATCTCACCAAGATTCAATTGCATAATCCGCTCAATGGGCGCTTTGGCTTCTGGTTTCTTGGCCAGAATGACTTGACGAATGACTGCATCCACATCGGCATCGGAGAGTTCAAGGCGGATAGTAAAACGTCCTTCGAGTTTCTTCAGGTTACTAGTTCCAGTTACCGCAGTTTGACCGGTGCCGATAAATAGAAGTTTGCCGCCAAAATTCTTGCAACAGGCTTCTACCACCTCCTGCACGTCGACGGAACGTTGACTGTCTTCGCCGATAAACTGCTGGACCTCGTCGAGTACCACTAAGGTCAGAGGGAATTTGCCATCCTTCGTCAACGCCTGCCGAATGGCTTTGATCATATCATCGCTGGAAATATCCTGAACGTAGGGGTAAAGATTGTTCAAGGTTTCGACACAAGAAGAAGATGATGAAAAGAGATTGGGCTTTGCCTGAACGAGTGCATCATGGAGGCCTTCAGCAACATAAAAATTATCCAGCTCTTCGTTCCAGTCGAAACTTTTCTGCTCTACCAGAGTGCGTACTTGATCATAGATACCTTCATGTTTGAGCCACATTACGAAGCGGGCAACAGGGTACTGCTCGGGCAATCCTGCGGATTTGAAAATGATACGTAGTAATGCCAGCCGGACACTACCATTTGCGCTGGCACCCAAGGTACCGGAGGCAGCATGCAGACCCCCATGACGCTTGCCTTGAATACTCAGTTCTTTGAGGAGATCGCGAATATTTTGCGGCAGATTGGCTATGCCGCGAGCCGTGGCTCCATCATCGAAAACAGTATCGACCCAAAGTGCACGAAGCATTTTTACGAGATGAGATTTGCCTGATCCGTAAAAACCGCTGACCCAGACAGCTGGTTGCTGTGCTTGGTTGATATTTCTCAGATAGGTGTCGAGAATGTGGTATAAGCCTTTTTCGTATTGGCCTTCACAGACAAAGGTTTCCAATTCGTATCGAAGCACTGCCAAAGCCTGACTGGTGTTCTCGTCGTTGACGCTTGCCACACCCTCGTTGACCAGCTTTCGGGAGGATGGATCTTTTTGATAGATATCACGATTATTCATCATAAACCTCTTGTTCAATATTCCTTATCCGCAGTTATAGGTACAGCGAGATAGTTCCATCCGTCATAGCCATCCAGCAGCCTGTAATTGTTGTTTTCATAGCTGCCCGGGAAAAAGACCAGTAGCCGTCCTTTGACCATCGGGGCCAACTTGTCGACGACCTCTTTCACTTTCAGAAATCCGAAAAGCGAACCGACGCCTAGAAGTGCCACGACGCAATCGGACCCAACTTGGCTATCGTTGAGGAAAGTCTCAAACTTATCGGTTATGAATGCAAGGTATTTCGGAAGCAGTGTGGAGAGCAGATGCGGCTTCTGGAAGTAGCTCTTGGCGTATCGTTGCGATGCGAGCCATAAGGCAAAGGTGTCTGTCAGATCGAACATGGCCCACTGATGGCTCGCGTCTCGTGTGACAATTTCAAATTCCTCGATCTTAGCCCGCAACAAGCGTTCATCGTTTTCGTTATAAACGCAGAAAACCACACGCTGCGCAGCAGCGGCATCATCGCGCCATGGAATGGAAATGTATTTTCCGTATGATTGTAATAGTTGTCCAATTCTATTCACGGAGCCACTCCATTTCTTCTTGATTGATAAGGTTCGGAAATAGAACCTCGATGACGTTACTTACTCGTTTGAACACGACCCAGCCTTTCCGAGAAGCCTCTTCGGCGAGTTCAATAGCTTGGTCGATAGAGCAATCGAGCAATTTGGCATATTCTGTTTGGAAAAGAGCTTGCCCTCGTACACCTGTGAGATAACCAAGAAGCAAAGCGTAAGAGACGCTACCAGCTGTAGGATGAGCGCGAGTGCGTATTTTTCGAGCATGACCTGAGAGATGTCCAGACTGAGTCCATGTTGCATTTATGTTTTGCGCGGTTGATTTTAAAGTCGCCTTGCTAAAGCGGTCTGGTTCCTGGGAGTCAAGGAACTCCTCAAGAGACTCACGAGTAACCGTTACGCCTTCCGGAAATTGTAGAATAAAGGGCGCCGTAGAGCGGAAAATGGAGTCCCGAGCGAAAGTACAGAGCAGCGCAAGCAATGGCTGTCCCTCAATGTCACGATACCAAAAATAGAGAAGAGCGCGGAAGAGTAGCTTTGTGCGATCAAGCGAATACAGATCGACGAGATGGCGATAGGTAAGCGTACGACTTTTCCCCGATCGCTTTCCCAGACAGTTCTCCGCTACTATCGCCTTTAGGTAGTCGCTCTTTTCAGCCTCGGGCCGGTTGACATAGGCTAATAAAGCTCTGAGTTCTGAAAGCATCATTGTGCGAGCGGTATGAGCGCCTCCGCGTTCGAAACTGAATCCGAACGGGGATAAATGATTAATTTTTTCCGTCATGCTCACCATTGGGTAACCTTGTACCGCCATTGCGAACCCACTCGTCGATTTCATCTTTCTTAAATTTCCAGAGACGACCGACTTTATTGGCAGGCATAGCTTTTTCGCTGATCCACTTGTAGACCGTATCCCGCTTTACGCCGAGATAAGCTCCAATCTCATCTACAGATAGCCATCTGTCTTCCATTGTTGAGACTCCAAAAGGATAGATATATTCTCTCTTGCATGCAATCCAAAATGACCAAGGTCTAATTGCGTTTTCTTTCTCATATGGCCTTTTTTCAATCTCAATAGTATAAGGCTAAGAGTCTCTTTGGCAGTTGTCAAGCCAATATATGTCATTATAGTTGAGTTTGTTTTGATAGAAATGGCTTTTCCCCTCTATAGCCTTCTTATTATAATTTTTAGATCGAACTTTGAAATTTCACCGCCTAATGCGGAAGTAATGTGCTGACTGGTTATACCTTCAGATAAAACAGAAATTCCTTTATTCAGAAGAAAAGATGCGGCAAAATGTAAAATACCAAGAAGAGCGCGGATGAATAGAGGAGAATAGCTCCAAGGAGTATGTCCTCTTTTAGAGGCCTTTATTTTTTGGGGCCACAACCTTTGCTGGTGGCAGTTAATTCACCGCCGTGAGGCAGCAAGAATAGTCGAGGGCGCTGGTAAAAGTTGGCACCCTTGCTTTTACAAAGAGGACATGAGCCTCAATATAATCAATATTATTTCTGAACGAGATTGCAAAATGAAAGCATGCTTACATTATATATTATATAGACATTATATCTATTAAATAACGCCTCTATTTATCGCTTGTTGACTATTTGTAGAATAGATGTTTTTCAAATCACGAATAATGCTGATAATAAAGGCTATTTCACTACTATGCCGTGGGTGTTCAAGTCCCACTGCCGGCAATTTTTCTTATAGAGCCTTTCGGTTATTGATGCG
>CAZIVE010000036.1:7011-24707 GCA_964542435.1 uncultured Parabacteroides sp. | reverse complement strand
CACTATTTAGAAACTTTTAAACCTGCAGAAATGCATGACAAGGGCTGTTTAGGACTTCAGCACTGTAATGACCAACCATTCATTTTCTATTCATACCTACAAAAAGAGCGTGCCCTTTAGGGAACACGCTCTCGATATCATAAACCGCAAAGTCTATTTAGCGTAGCTTACGGCACGGGTTTCACGAATAACGGTGATCTTGACCTGTCCTGGATAGGTCATCTCATCCTGGATCTTCTTGGCGATTTCAGCCGACAGATTCTCTGATTCCTTATCGTCGATCTTGTCAGCACCGACAATGACACGAAGTTCACGACCCGCCTGAATGGCATAGGTCTTAACAACGCCCGGATAAGAGAGAGCCAACTGCTCGAGGTCGTTCAAACGTTTAATATAAGCCTCCACAATCTCACGGCGTGCGCCTGGACGTGCACCGGAAATAGCATCGCAGACCTGAACGATCGGAGCCAGCAGCGTCTGCATCTCAACCTCATCATGGTGAGAACCGACAGCGTTGCAGATATCCGGTTTCTCCTTGTATTTCTCGCAAAGTTTCATACCCAGCAGAGCATGCGGCAGTTCGGGTTCGTCATCTGGAACCTTACCAATATCGTGAAGCAAACCCGCACGACGTGCTTTCTTTGGATTCAAGCCCAACTCTGAAGCCATCACAGCGCAGAGATTGGCCGTCTCACGTGCATGTTGCAAAAGATTTTGTCCATAAGAAGAACGATATTTCATCTTTCCGATCAGACGGATCAGTTCCGGATGCAATCCATGAACGCCCAAGTCGATGGCCGTACGTTTACCGGTCTCTACGACTTCGTCTTCAACCTGCTTCTTAACCTTCTGAACGACCTCTTCGATACGAGCCGGGTGGATTCGTCCGTCCTGAACCAGCTGATGAAGAGCCAGACGAGCAATCTCACGTCTCACAGGATCAAAGCCTGAGAGGACGATAGCCTCAGGCGTATCATCCACAACGATCTCGATGCCTGTTGCAGCTTCCAAAGCTCTGATGTTACGACCTTCACGACCGATGATACGACCTTTGATCTCGTCAGAATCAATGTGGAAAACAGTAACGGAATTTTCGATAGCTGTCTCCGTTGCCACACGTTGGATAGACTGTATAATAATCTTCTTGGCCTCTTTATTGGCTGTAAGTTTCGATTCCTCAACAATATCATTGATATAAGAAGCTGCTTCTGTCTTCGCTTCGTCTTTCAGAGACTCGATCAATCTCTCTTTAGCCTCTTCGGCAGAAAGACTTGACAGTGCTTCCAAATGTTTGATCTCCTGCTGCTGCAGTTTATCGAGTTCCTGTTTTTTCTTCTCAATGATTTCCGACTGATTGTTCAGATTTTCCTTGATGGTTTCGACCTCACTGTTGCGGCGCTGTAATTCCTCCTGTCTCTGATTCAAGTTCAATTCGCGCTGTTTCAGTTTGTTCTCCACAGATTGAATCTTGGCGTTACGTTGCGTTACCTGTTTCTCAAGATCAGCTTTCAAGCGAATGAACTCCTCTTTCACTTCGAGCATCTTGTTCTTCTTAATCACGTCCGATTCCTTTTCAGCTTCTTGAAGCACAGAATTATATTTCGACTTCAGGAAGAAGCGCATAATAAGCCACACAACAAGACCTCCGATTAGGAATGTCCCGATTGCTATGAGTAATATTGTCAAACTTTCCATTTATGTATTATTTAAGTCCATATATACAAAAAAAGCACTCCAACGGCTATAAAGCCATGGTAGTGCGGGTACAAAAAACAGCCATTTCAAACCTATCAACGGTTCAAATAATCTTCCAATTCTTTTGATAACTGTTGTATCTTTTCAGTAAAAGGAGTTGTATCGTTCCTATCCTCAAGCTGTAGGTTCTCATACGACAACTGGAAAGCTACCATTGCCAGTAGATCACGCGCTTCTAACGAAGCGGATGGGAAACTTGCTTGGTATTGAAGAATTTTGCTGTTAATCTGCGCTGCTGCAGCACGCACCAACCTTTCTTCTTTCCGATTGATAGTAAGCGGATACTCCTTTCCGGCTATTTTTATATTTATAAGAAATGTATCGTCCATTGCTTCTATTCATTTAATAGTGCAATGCACTTATCGACTTCCCGCACTAACTGAGAGATCTTTGCCTTAGATTCTTTTTTGTCACCGGCACTGGCCGATACAACGCGAGCTGTTAGCAAATTCTCACATTTGGCATTCAATTCTTCAATCATGTGATTTGCTGTCTGCAATTCATCTTCTTTCTTTGACAAAGCGTCGTCAAGCTCTTGTACCTTCTGCTCTCGTTCATCGCACAAGGCTATCAAGTCATGGATCCTTACGTCCAATACAGCTAACAATTTCTGATGATCTTCGGTCATATCACGCCAAATTCTTCACAAAAGTAAAGGTTAGATTTTAGATAAACAACATTCGTTCAACTTTTTTTGGATTTGGAGTGAAAAAATACAAAAGGCCGTTCAACCTTCATCGAACAGCCTTTCTAAATTATTAAGCTAAAAGCTTATTTCTTCAAAGATACGTAAACCTCAGCGTCTTTCTCATTAATAGAAAGCTTGTCTTCTCTTGCGAGCCAGCCAAACGCTGCATACAATTCTTTTTCTGCCTTAATGCCTGTAGCCTTCTTAAGGGCTTTGACACTCAGTTCTCCACCTTCATTCAAGGCGTTCCAAACCAAGCCGGCATTTTCACCAAACTTTTCAGTTGTCATTTTTTTACCTTTTTGTTGTAAACGTTAGTGCTGCAAAATTAGACATTTATCGATTTATACAAAAGTTTTTATATGTTTTTTAGCATAATATTAACTAATACTCCAAAAATCCCTTGCATTTAACCTTTCCTAAAGGTCCATTTACCTTCCTATGAGGCAGAGATAAAGCGTATGTCGATATTTTTAGCTCCCGCATATTCCCGAAGGATGGATTCAGAATAGGATGCAGCTTCAGCCAATCCTTCACTGCCGGAATAACCATTTATGATCATTAGCAAATGCGTCGTTGTCATCTCTATTTTGGTTCGCTCTTCATCGCTGGTCGGTGTTCCTACGCCCCCTTTATCATCCCGATATACAGGCAGACCTTCAATATTGAGAATTCCACGGCCGATACCGTGATATTCTTCACCTTCACGGCCGACACCTAAGATCAAAGCTCCGGAAATCTTGTCCGCGTCGAATCCACCAATGGAATAACCGGTCTTAATGGAAACCAGATTCGTGATGTCAACCAACGTATCTATTTGGTAAAGGGGAAGTCCGCGTACAATTCTCCGCCGCAAGGCTTCGGACGAAGGACGATAACGATTGGGATCTTTTCCGAGACGCTTGTAAGCTTGACGTGTAGCATAGATAGGTTTGAACTTGTTGACCTCTTCGATCGGGCAGCAGTTGCGAATCTCATCACTCAATGAATGGATCTCATTCCACAGCTTCTCACTGGATTCGCTGTTGTTGACCTCGCACTGAATGACTGCCAAATGAAGATCAGGACAAGCATTAGCTATCTCTTCGGATATGCTGACTTCAATCATGATTTTTTTCCTTTCAACATGATGGCTGACATATTGCGTCCGCATTTGATACCTAAACGACGAGCAGAAAAGAATTCATCGCAATCCGAATAGGTGGAGATGCCAGCCACTTCTATCTGTTCAGATGGGACACCGGCTGAAAGCAACTGCAAACGGTTCGCCTCCCAAAGATTGATATGTGCTTTATTAGTTCTGTGTAAAATTTGAGTCATCTCTGCTTCGGAATCCCGGAACGCATCAACGACCTCCTCGCCTACTTCGAAATCTTCCGGGCCAATAGATGGACCGATGCCGACATTCATCAGACTTGGCGAGCAATGATATTGCTCTGACAGAAATTCGACGGTACGCTGAGCGATCTTTTGAACAGTTCCTCTCCAACCGGCATGAACGGCTGCCACTACATTTTGATCGGGGGCATACATCAGAAGCGGAACGCAATCGGCAGTCGAGATGGCAATGCAGACATCAGAAAGTTGCGTCACCATGGCATCGATGCCTTCCAAAGCATTGCGCTGTGAAGTTTCATCCATTTGGAGAAAGGCTTCATCAACCACACGGATGTTGGTCTTATGAATCTGATGTGGTGCCAAAATACGACGAGACGGAATGGGAATGGAGCGATAGAGAATCTCTCGGTTGCGAGCCACATTTTGCAGATCATCACCAGAAGTCAGGCTTGGATTCATCGCAGAGAATGCGCCATTGCTCACACCGCCGTGACGCGTTGTCATGAAATGTGTTAGGTTGCTGAATGCGTCGAGTAGGTCAAACCGATAAGTAACCAGTCCGTTTTGATCAACGATCTTCTTCATTCTCTTCCGGTTCCTCCTCAACGATCTCTTCATCGGGAACCACGATGTCATCGTCGTCCTCAAGTGTCACGATTCCCAGATCCAAATTCTGATGGACGATGCTCTCCACATCGTGGAAATCCTCCTTGTTCAATTCCTCCCAAAGAATATCCTTCAACGTAACCAGTCCAGTCTGTGCGACAGACGAAATGAAGACATGCGGAAGATCTTCGGGAAGATCCTTTTCCATATCCTCCATCAGTTCGGCATCGAGCATATCACTCTTAGTGATAGCCAGTACACGGCGTTTCTCCATCAATTCGGGATTATACTTGGTCAGTTCTCCGAGCAAAATCTCATATTCCTTACGGATATCATCGGCATCGGCAGGAATCATGAACAAAAGCAACGAATTACGTTCGATATGGCGCAGGAATCGCAGGCCGAGTCCTTTGCCTTCGCTGGCGCCTTCGATGATCCCGGGAATATCAGCCATGACAAACGAACGGTTGTCACGATATTTCACAATGCCAAGGTTGGGTTCGAGTGTCGTAAAGGGATAGTTGGCTATCTTCGGTTTGGCAGAGGTGATGACAGAGAGCAGAGTGGATTTACCGGCATTCGGGAAACCGACAAGACCGACATCGGCCAGCAGTTTCAACTGGAGAATGACCATGCGCTCCTGAGCCGGTTCGCCCGGCTGAGCATATCGAGGCGTCTGATTGGTTGAAGTCTTGAAGTTCTTATTGCCCAATCCGCCACGTCCGCCTTTCAGAAGAAGCACCTCCTGTCCATCCTTCGTGACGTCGCAGATATATTCTCCCGTATTTGCGTCATAGGCGACTGTTCCGCAAGGAACTTCGATCCAGCGGTCTTCACCATCTTTGCCGAAGCTGCCTTTTCCGCCACCGTTGCCACCGCTCGTGGCCAAGATGACCCGTTCGAACTTCAGATGTAGCAAAGTCCAGAAATTACGGTTGCCACGAAGATAGACATTTCCTCCGCGTCCGCCATTACCACCGTCAGGTCCGCCTTTCGGGACGAATTTCTCACGACGCAGATGAGCCGAGCCTCGTCCACCACGACCAGAGCGGCAATATATTTTTACATAATCAATGAAGTTCGATTCTTCCATTTATTTATACCTAAATTTTATATGACGAAAAAACATGATGAAGGCTCCGCAGCCTTAACAACTGAGGAGCCTTCAATGATACCTTATTTCTTGATAGCAGCGATAGCTTTCTTGATGCGATCGAAGATCTCTTCAATCGTTCCCATACCTTTAATGGATACATTCTTGCCCTCTTCGGTATAGAAATCAGCCAAAGGAGCAGTCTGTGTATGATAAACGACGAGACGAGACTTGATAGTCTCAAGATTATCGTCTGAACGGCCGGAGATCTTACCGCGTTCCAGCAGACGGCGGATCAGTTCGTCCTCATCAACATGGAGATTGAGCATGATGGAAACATCCGTACCGCGTTCGTTGAGCATTTTCTTCAGAGCTTTTGCCTGCGGAATCGTACGAGGAAAACCGTCGAAAATAACGCCGTTAGGATTCTTTTTGCTGTCAAGCACCTTAGCCAGCATGTTCACGATCAGTTCGTCAGGAACGAGCTGACCCTTTTCGATGTAATCCTTGGCAATGCGGCCCAGTTCAGTGTCGCCTTTCATCTCGGCACGAAGCACGTCGCCTGTAGAGATGTGTTCCAGACCATATTCTTTAATAATGAGTTCGCTCTGTGTCCCTTTTCCGGATCCTGGAGCGCCAAAAATGACGATGTTAAGCATTTTCTTTTAATATTATGATGTTAATGTCTAATCCACGAGTTTGTATATGTCTTTGAAAGCTCTTCCGTCTCCGTCGTAATCCAATCCGTGACCAACGATGAACGTCGGCGGGATCTGAATTCCGATATAATCAGGACGAATGTCACATTTAATAGATTCCGGTTTAAAGAGCATCGTTGCCAAACGAACATCAGCTGCACCCTCTGCGAGAAGTTTTTCTTTCACATATTTCATGGTGTAACCAGTGTCGATGATGTCTTCGAGCAGGATGACGATACGTCCGCGGACATCGCTCTGCACCGGCATGATCTCACGGACTTTGCCCGTCGTAGATGTGCCTGCATAGGAAGAATAGCGGGCGAACGTCAGTTCACAGGACATATTCAAATCGCTCATCAGCTCCCCGACAAACATAAAGGCGCCGTTGAGGACTCCGACAAAGAGCGCATTTTTTCCTTCCACATCAGCTTTGATCTTCTCTGCTACCGCAGCTACTGCTTCCGAAATCTGCTTTTCCGGAATAAACAATTGAAACTCTTTGTCTTTAATACGAATTCTGTCCATGGCTTCTATTAAAAATTGAGTTGACAAAAGTACAACTTTTCATTCTAAACAGCAATATATGAGAAATTTTCTCTAAGTTTGTGGTGCTTTACTATCAAATGAAACACGTACCGTCATGATTAAAATATTTCCAACAAACAAGGTTAAGGAGATGGATCAATACACCATTGATCACGAACCTGTCAGTTCGATTGAACTGGTTGAACGTGCCGCCATCGCTTTTACGCACGAATTCTGCCGCCATTTTTCTAAACAAACGCGCATCTTTGTCTTTGCAGGCGAAGGCAATAACGGAGCCGACGCGCTGGCCATTGCACGACTGCTGATCGAGGAATCATACAGAGTGGAAACGTTCCTGTTCAACCCCAACGAACATCTTTCCACTGACAACCAGTTTAACAAACAGCGCCTCGAAGCGGTGCCCAACGTTACGTTCAACGAGATCATCAAGGATTTCTATACGCCGAAAATAGAAGATAAAGATATCATCATCGACGGACTCTTCGGAAGCGGACTCAACCGGCCGTTGGAAAGAGGTTATGCTGCATTGGTGGACTTCATCAACAAATGCAAGGCTAAGATCGTTTCCATCGACATTCCTTCGGGACTCTTCGGCGAGGACAACCGCACGAACACGATGAAATCGGTCATCAAAGCCGACTTTACCTACACGTTCAACTTCCCGAAACTCGCCTTCCTTCTTCCTGAGAATGCGCCTTACGTGGGACAATGGACGAGACTCGACATCAATATGCATCCGGATATTGTCAAGAAGACGGAGACCAAATATTCACTGATCACGGAGAACGACATCTCTCTGGCCATTCGTCCGCGCGACCGTTTTGCACACAAGGGGACTTTCGGACATGCATTGCTCGTGGCAGGAAGCCGCGGCAAATTCGGAGCAGCGCTGCTCGCAGCACGTTCCTGTCTGAGAAGCGGCGCAGGTCTGCTCACCGTGCACGTTCCCGAACGCGCCGAACAGATTTTCCAGAGTGCTTTTCCCGAAGCCATGTTGAGTTTCGATCCGCATTCGGACTTCTTCTCTTCCATCCCGAACCTCAGTCCGTATAATGCAGTCGGCATCGGACCGGGCATCGGCCAGCATCCAGAGACAGCTTCGGCACTTGACCGACTGATGAGCGAATACAACAAGCCGATGGTGATCGACGCTGACGCCATCAACCTGATTGCGTCCAACAAAGATCTGTTTGCCAAGATTCCGAAACGCAGCATCCTGACGCCGCACCCGAAAGAGTTCGACCGCATAGCAGGTGTCAGCGAAAATTCCTACGACCGCCTGCTGAAAGCACAGGAGATGGCTAACACTTACAAGATCTGCATTGTGCTGAAAGGTGCTTACACAGCGACCTGCTCGCCGGAAGGCAATGTCTATTTCAACAGCTGCGGTAATCCCGGAATGGCGACAGCCGGAAGCGGCGATGTTCTCACGGGCATCATCCTCGGCCTGCTTGCTCAAGGTTACGAACCCGAAACGGCTGCCGTCGCAGGTGTCTATCTGCACGCATTGGCCGGCGACAAAGCTGCCAAGACCCGCACGCAGGAAAGCATGATTGCCAGCGATATCACCGAGATGCTCGGCATCGCCTTCAAAGAGATCAAATAAGAATTGATATACACAAAGAGAAAGAAGGGCTGCATCCAAAACGATGCGGCCCTTTCCTTTTGACACAAGGAAATCGGATTCCTATTCTTGTCCTTCGACGCCAATTATTACCAACTACAACCCTACGGATAATAATCGGGGTGGATTTTTACCAACTACAACCCTACGGATAATAATCGGGGCGGATTATTACCAACAGCGACCCTACGGATAATAATCGAGGTGGATTTTTACCAACTACAACCCTACGGATAATAATCGAGGTGGATTTTTACCAACTACAACCCTACGGGTAATAATCGAGGCGAATTATTACCAACTACAACCCTACGGATAATAATCGAGGCGGATTATTACCAACTACAACCCTACGGATAATAATCGGAGAGTATTGAAAATGCTTCGAAAGCTTATTCCTTTTCGTCTCGCAGTTCGTCGGCAATATCTTTCTCCTCCTGCGCTCGTTCCTCATCGCCAAGATGACTGTAGGTCTCCGAAAGATAATCGTGGACGGCCGGATGTTTTGGTTTGAGAGATTCGGCTTTACGGAGATCATGGAGCGCCTCCTCATAATATTTCATTTCGAGCAGACATTTTCCATGATTGTAGAATGCCTTGAAAGACTTGGGATCCAAAGTGACGGCTTTCTTCAGACAGGATTCGGCTTCGTATTTCTCACCCATATCGAACAGGGTGATGCCTTTCCGAATCAGGACATCCACATAATCGGGAGCCAACGCCAGCGCCTTGTCGAAACAGCGAAGCGCCGCCCGCTTGTCATGCGCCTTCGTGACACATTCGTTTCCCATGAGATAATATTCGTGAGCAAATTCCTTGAGTTTGTCACGTTGCTGCTGGCGTTCACCCAGAAGATCCTTTACACGCTGTTGCAAAGCGTTCACCTCGGTCAGCTTCATGCTGATGAGTCGCCGCACCTTTTCGTCGCCGAGAAGATTCTTTTTTGAAAGAGCCTCAGTGAATGCATCCACGGCCTCCTTCATTTTGCCGTTCTTGAAAGAGATGGCGGCCCGCGCATAGGCCAATTCGGCTTCGCTCTCGGCAATGCTCGCGTCATAGAGTTGCTTGTCGTTGAACTTGCGGCTGAAATCGACGATCTCCTTCCGCACAAAGATATCGCGCTGCGTGATCTTGCCTCTGAGCACCATTCCTTCCATCGAAGTGCATCGGCTGAGCGCAACATAAGCCTGTCCGCCTGCAAAGACGCCGCCTGTCAAATCGACAACGACACGATTGAACGTCAGTCCCTGGCTCTTATGCACAGTGACGGCCCAGGCGAGACGAATTGGCAGCTGTTTGAAAGTGCCGATCACCTCCGTTTCGATGCGTTTTTCCTTTTCATTGTAACGATAGCGGCAGTTTTCCCACTCCTCGAATTCAAGACTATATTCCGATCCGTCATCGAGCAATACAAACACATGTCCATCCTCATCGATTCCCGAGATGATGCCGATCGTACCGTTCACCCAACGTCCGCTTCGGTCGTTCTTGATAAAGATGACCTGCGCATGCTCTTTAAGCGAAAGCTCGCGCTGCGTAGGCAATGAAGATTCGGGCACGTCGCCTTCAATGATTCCTTCCGATACGAACTCTTCGCCGGGCAGTTCCGCCAGTTTCTTTTCGTTGATATAATCCACTTGGTCACGGCGCGTGGCGAGCGTGATATACATGTCGTCGTCCTTAGGCTGGAATTCGGGAAAACAACGTTTGTTGAGAGCGTCGAGCTCGGTCTGTCCTACATTGTTGGCTCTTATCTTGTCGAGGATCTGAATAAAATGCGAATCGTTCTGCCGGTAAACCTTCTTCAGTTCGATAGGCACAAGACTGATTTCGCGAAACACGCGGGCGGAAAAGAAATAGGAATTGGGATAAAACATATTCAGAATGTCTCGCTCGTCCGACGTGACAACCGGTTCAAGCTGAAACACATCACCCACGAACAGCAGCTGCTTGCCACCAAAAGGCTGTCGCATATTTCCCGAGAAAACCCGCAGCAATCGGTCGATGGTATCAATGACATCGGCACGAACCATCGAGATCTCGTCGATGATGACCAGTTCCACCTCGCGGATAATCTTTTTCTGTTCTTTACGGAATTTAAAAACGTCGAAAATACGATTGTCGATGGCGCTCAGATCGGGATCATCGGGAAGCATTGGCCGGAAAGGCAGATGAAAGAATGAATGGATCGTCACGCCACCCGCATTGATAGCGGCAATGCCCGTTGGAGCCAGCACGATAAACTTCTTCTTCGTATGTTCGCAGACGTAACGAAGAAAAGTGGATTTACCTGTGCCCGCTTTGCCGGTCAGGAAAACAGACTGGTGCGTACGTGTCAGCAGCTGCAGAGCCGCCTGAAATTCGGGATTGTCAGTATCGATTTTCATGATTTGGGATAGCAAAGATAATGCAAACCGAGAGCAGAATCATCAAGTTTACTTGAATGTTATGCCGAGGTGCAGCTTATATTCGCTACTTGTAGCAAAGATAATGCAAACTGAGAGCAGAATCATCAAATTCATTTGGATGTTATGCCGAAATGCAGCTTATCTTCGCTATTTATAGCAAAGATAAAGCGAATATTCATTCGTTCCTACGGGATTTATCCTTTTTGCAGAAACCAACAAACATCCGCTTCGATAACGCAATACAATCTTTATGCCGGAGAATAATCGATGTTCTTACGGATCTTGGTGAGATATTCCTTCATCGCGTTCGTGTCTTTACGTGCAATGATATCCTGCAAAATGTTCAGTTCGCCCTGAATGCGTTCAATCTGTTTGGGAGTGCGCGGATTGAAGAGAATCTCAGTCAAGAGATAATCGTCTTCCGACATCAGTCCGCGGGCAATCTTCATGTGGCGTTTGAAAGTCGTTCCGGGCGCATCCTGATGCACCATCGTTGCGGCGAACACCATCGTGCTGGCGAACGGGATACCAAGCGAATAGGCAACCACTTTGTCATGCTCTTCGAATGTATATTCGCAGATATGAAGCTTTAGCGTAGAATAGATATCCTTGAAGAAGATCCTTCCGAGATGATCGCCTTCAGAGATAATGATGGTGTTCTCGCGTTCCAGATTACCGAGATTGGCAAAGGTAGGTCCAAACATCGGGTGCGTTGATACATAGCGGAAGCCGCTGGATTCGTAAAACTCCTTGAGATGTGTCTTCACAGAAGCAATATCGGAGATGATGCAGCTCTCAGGCAAGTAAGGCATCACGTTGCGAAAGGCATTAAGAGTCTCGTTCAGTGTGACACAGTTAATGACGAGTTCTGGTTTGAACGCCTCCACTTCCTTTACATCCTGCATGCGGATGGCATTGTAGATAAATCGCATGCGCTTGGGATCATTTTCCAAAACAGCCACTTCATGATCGAAGCTCAAGAGGTCGGTAAAGAACGATCCCATCTTTCCGGCACCTAATATCAGTATCTTCATTTTCTATTCCTCATTCATTATGATCATCTGCTGACGTACCGATTCCTCATGAATCAGTCGCAACATCTCTTTGACAAAATCCGTATTCAGATCCATGGTGACGCCCATCGAAGAACGTTTCTCCAGTATCTCGTTATAACGCGGCGATTGCAAAATCGGCATGTTGTGCTCCTTCTTGTAAACACCGATCTCACGACTCACACGCATACGCTGAGCAAGCAGCTCCAGCAGGTGTTCGTCCACGTCGTCAATCTGATGACGAAGTTCCGAAAGATTCTCTGTGGTCTGTGTACTGTCTCGGATGACCAGAAGATTGAGCACATAGTCAAGAACGTCGGGCGTGATCTGTTGCGATGCATCACTCCAGGCAGCATCCGGATTACAGTGCGATTCCACGATTAATCCGTCGAAACTCAGATCCATAGCCTGCTGACAAAGCGGAGCAATCAGTTCACGTTTTCCTCCGATATGACTCGGATCGCAGAACATCGGAAGCTGCGGAAAACGGCGACGCAGCTCGATTGGAATATGCCAAAGCGGTAGATTACGGTAAATTTTCTTGTCATAGGTGCTGAATCCACGATGAATGACACCAATGCGATGGATGCCTGCATTATAGATTCGCTGAATAGCACCGATCCAAAGTTCCAGGTCGGGGTTTACAGGATTCTTGATCAGCACGGGAATGTCCACGCCTTGAAGAGCATCGGCGATTTCCTGTACTGCGAATGGATTGGTCGTCGTACGAGCGCCGACCCAAAGAATATCGATTCCGGCTTTCAGTGCCTGGAAGACATGATCTTTGGTAGCCACTTCCGTAGAAGTGTACATGCCGGTTTCCTTCTTTACCTCTTTCAGCCAGGGAAGTCCCTGAACGCCTATCCCTTCGAAGCCTCCCGGTTTGGTGCGCGGTTTCCATATTCCCGCACGAAAAATCTTGATACCTCTCGAAGCGAGACCTTTTGCAGTCTCCATAACCTGTTCTTCCGTCTCCGCACTGCACGGACCGGCGATAACCACCGGGCGTTTTGTATCTACGCCAGGCAAAGCTATCGGTTCAAAGTTCATATCCATACTTATAATGTTTAATTATTTGTTCATAACTGATTGTATTCTCTCAAGCGCCTCCTGCAGCTTATCGTTCTTGCAGCAAAGAGAAAGACGCACATAACGATCACCCTGACTTCCGAAGATCATTCCGGGCGTAATGAATACGCGGGCTTCGTGAAGAATCTTCTCCGTCAACTCCTCTACATTCTTCAACGAAGCAGGAATCTTTCCCCAAAGGAACATTCCGACCTGTTTCTCGTCGTATGTGCAACCCATCGCGTGCATGATCTGTCCGGCAAGATCCCGGCGACTGCGGTAAACGCGGTTGTTGCCTTCGTACCATTCCTTCGAAGCTTTCAAAGCTTCGACAGCAGCCAGCTGCATCGGACGGAACTGCCCCGAGTCCACATTGCTTTTCACCTTCAGGATCCATTGTACGAACTGCGCATTGGAAGCGAGCATCGCAATACGCCAACCCGGCATGTTGTGAGCCTTGCTCATGGAATTCATCTCGATGCAGATATCTTTTGCGCCCGGAACATTGAGTATGCTGAGCGGATGTTCGTTCAAGATAAAGCTATAAGGATTATCGTTGCAGATGATGATGCCATGACGACGACCGAAAGCGACCAGCTTCTCATACAGTTCCATCGTGGCATTTCCGCCAGTCGGCATATTCGGATAATTGGTCCACATCAGTTTGACGCCGGAAAGATCCATCTTCTCCAGTTCGTCGAAATCCGGCTGCCAACCCAGCTCCTCTTTCAGATTGTACGGAATGAGACGCGCTTCCACCAGCTTCGTCACAGAACTATACGTAGGATAACCGGGATTGGGAACGAGTACGCCGTCGCCCTGATTGAGGAAAGCCATGGAAATATGCAGAATGCCCTCCTTCGATCCTATCAGTGGCTGTATCTCCGTTTTCGGATTCAGATCCACATGGTACCAGCGTTTGTACCAGGCAGCAAAACCCTCGCGCAATTCCGGAATACCCACATAAGGCTGATAACCGTGCTCATCGGCATGATGTGCATGCTCGCACAATACATCGATCGTAGCGTCCGACGGCGGCATGTCAGGACTACCGATTCCAAGACTGATCACGTTCATTCCGGCAGCGTTCATCTCAGCCACCTCTTTCAACTTACGGGAAAAATAGTATTCCTGTATGCTGTTGACCCTTTCCGCAGGTCTGATTTCAAATACTTTGTCTTCCTTCTGCATATTCGCCTAAAATTCTTAAGTCCTTTGTTAACGGTCTGATTGCATCCAATGCCTGTTTGTAGCGTGTGAAGTCGGTGAATGTCAGATCCACATAGAAGAGATATTCCCATTCGCGGCCGATGATAGGCAGAGACTGTATCTTAGTGAGATTCATATCATAAAAAGAGAGCACTGAAAGCACCTTCGAAAGACTTCCGGAAGAGTGCGGCAGTGCAAATACGAGCGAAGATTTGTTCTTGTCAGTACTACTCAGCATCTCGTCGGCCGTCCAACGATCGGCGATAACGAGAAAACGGGTGAAGTTGCGTTTGTTGGTCTCGATGCCCTCGGCAAGAATCTCCAATCCGTACGTCGATGCGGCCAGTTTGCTGCAAATGGCAGCATGACCTTTCAATTGATTGTCGGCAATCCATTTTGCACTGAGAGCCGTATCCTCTTTCTCCACCAATTTGGCATTAGGTAAAGTATCCAAAAAATCGCCGCACTGCATCAAGGCAATCGGATGAGAGTTCACTTCGCCTACTTCGTGTATGTTCGTTCCCGGCAGAGCCACAAACATGTGAGAGATGCGTAACTTGTATTCACCGACTATGCTCAGTCCGCTTTCGCGAATCAGCTCATGGTTCTGCAACAGACTACCCGCGATTGTATTCTCGATGGCCATCATTCCAATAACGGAAGGATCTCTACGAACCGTCGCAATGACATCACGAAAGGTACTGCATGGAATAATAGAAATTTCCTCTCCCTCGAAGAAGTCACGCGCTGCGATGTCGTGATAAGATCCTGCAATTCCTTGAATGGCTACTTTCTTGTTCATTATCTTCTCTTTTTGCCTTTCACCTGAATAGAAATAAAAAAGTCCCGCCGCAATGGCAGGACTTAAATATATCGCATTCAGATATCCAAAATTAATGACTTATGCTTTACATATAAAATCCTGCCTTTACCCGGTTAAAGTAAAAGTAATAATAATAATATGTAAAGCTAAATCGACTCATTGTTTGTTTTCTTTTCGGGGGCAAATGTAATACTTTTTTCTTTAAACCAAATAAAATATTACTTTTTTTCAAAAAACTCACCCAACAAGATCTGTAACCTTCGCCTCCGACTGCAATCTGATGATCAGTTCACCGAACAATGTATTTGCCCATGCAAACCACTTGCGGGTAAAGTGCGTCGGATCGTCCATATTGAACGATTCGTGCATGAATCCCGTTCCGGCATCCGTATCACGAAGGGTTTCGATGCAGTAACGTATCTCTTTCTCGTCCGTTGCTGTGTGTGCACGCATGATAAGACTCATCGGCCAAATGAAATCATATCCGATATGCGGGCCACCGACTCCTTCGGCTGCTTTCCCTTTGAAGAAATAGGGATTCGACTTGCTCAAGACGAAACGGCGCGTATTCTGGTATACGGGATCGGTTTCACTGACACAGCCAAGGAACGGAAGAGCCAGCAGATTGGGGACATTGGCATCGTCCATCAGATTCTGACTGCCAAAACCATCCACTTCATAAGCGTACATCTTACCAAATTCCGGATGATCAATGATGCCGTATTTCTTCACGGCCGCTTCCACCTCATCAGCTAGCTTTTTGCAACGATCGGCAAGAGCCTCATTCTTCTGGATCGATTGAACCATCTCGGCGGCCTGACGAAGTGATGTCACAGCAAAGAGATTGGACGAAATCAGGAATCCGAACACAGTAGCGTCATCTGACGGGCGGAAAGAAGAGACGATCATCCCGACCGGATTGACCGGACTTCCGTAACCATCATTGAGCTGTGTGTCACCTTGACGATCAGTCACACGAGTAAAATAGTAAGAACCTTTGCTCTCCTTACGCTGCTGTTCAGTAAAGGTACGCACAATCGTATCAACAGATTTCTCCCAGTTTTCGTCAAAAGGAGTCGTGTCGTTGACCTCTTTCCAATAATGATAGGCAAGACGAATCGGATAACAAAGCGAATCGATTTCCCATTTGCGTTCATGCAGCTCCTTCTTCATAGCGGTGTGATCCTTTTCCCATTCGCTTCCAGTAGGACCTTCATTGAAAGCATTGGCATAAGGATCAATCAATATACAAGCCGTCTGACGGTTAATAGCGCCTATCAGCATCTGCTGAAGATCCTTGTCCTGTTTGGCAAGTATCACATATGGATACACCTGCGCAGAAGAGTCACGCAGCCACATCGCATGAATGTCGCCTGTGATGACGAAGGTATCAGGCTTGCCATCCTTCATTTTGAACTCACATGTCGTATCGAGTGTGTTCGGATAACAGTTTTCGAACATCCATGCCAGCTTCGGATCTTTGATCTTAGCCTTCACCCGTTTGATCTCCATCTCAACAGCCTTGGACGTAAACTTACGATCAGCCACAGCCGGACGATGGCTTACAAAGTCCTGTGCTCCCATTGCATGAGAGTCAGAGAAATTAAATGCATGAGCGGAAACATTTTCCGCCGCAGATATGATATCATTACCCACAATGGCTCCTGCCAGAGTGAGCGATCCTTTCTTAAGGAAATCACGTCTTGTAGTCATAACTATCCTAAATATTGTTTAAGTGATTTATTGCGAGAAGCCTGTTTCAACCTTCTAATCGCCTTTTCTTTAATCTGCCGAACTCGTTCACGAGTCACGCCGAACTTATCACTGATCTCTTCTATGGTCAGTTCCTGGCATCCGATGCCAAAGGAGCGCCTGATAATCTCCGCTTCGCGATCGCTCAATGTATGCAGCACACAATTGATCTCACGTGAAAGTGATTCATCCATTAAATGACTATCAGCTGAAGGAGAATCGTCATTGGCAATAACATCGATAAGTCCATTGTCATCGTCCTCTGAGAAAGGAGTATCCAATGAAACTGAACAAGTCTGCAATTTCTTGGACGCCTCAAGTCTCTCAAGTGGAATATCTGTCAGTTCAGAAAGTTCTTCAGGCGAAGGAGTTCGTCCATTAACCTGTTCAAATTTAGCACTGACCTTCTGAAGCCTGCTCAAAGTTCCACTTTGATTGATAGGCAATCTGACGAGCCTTGACTGCTCGGCTAGAGCCTGAATAATGGATTGACGAATCCACCAAACAGCATAGGAGATAAATTTAAAGCCACGTGTCTCATCAAACTTCTGAGCTGCCTTAATCAGTCCCAAATTTCCCTCATTGATAAGATCAGGCAAGCTCATGCCTTGATTCTGATACTGTTTAGCTACAGAAACAGCAAAACGAAGATTAGATCGCACCAGCTTATCCAAGGCTTTTTCATCGCCTCGTCGGATCGACTGTGCCAATTCCACCTCCTCATCGGTCGAAAGAAGCGATTCTTTGCCGATCTCTTGAAGGTACCTTTCGAATGAAGCACTCTCACGGTTAGTAATTGACCTGGTAATCTTTAATTGTCGCATCTATTTCGTATTAGAATAAAGTATAAGTTGTTTTTAGTTAACACTTACAAATGTAATAAAGTTGATTGAATAATCAATGAATTGTTGTTTTTTCCTTTGAAAAAGATTATGCCCTACGAAAGCTTCACTCGACCGTCGACTACTGCTAAAATCCACGTCAAAAGCTACACTCGACTGCCGACTACTGCTAAAATCCACGTCGAAAGCTACAC
>CAZIVE010000036.1:0-6911 GCA_964542435.1 uncultured Parabacteroides sp. | reverse complement strand
TCAAAAGCTACACTCGACTGCCGACTACTGCTAAAATCCACGTCGAAAGCTACACTCGACTGTAGAGTGCCCTCAACCAACTCATAGTAAGCCTTACTATATCGTTACCGAAGTGTTTTATACTGGTTAGATTCTGCGCGATTCTCTCACAATGAACTCTCCAATAACCGTTTTGGGAAGAAACGTTCAAAGAGAACCTTTTCAGATGATTGAGAATAAAAAAATTCGGCGTGAGAAACATTCCCAACGCCGAACTACTATAATGTAAACATCAGCACGAAGCTGATATCGATGATTCTTAAAGTGAATCACACTTTTGGTCGTTACTGACCCAAATATGACTTTAATAATTTGCTGCGAGTGCCTTGTCTCAAACGTCGGATGGCTTTTTCCTTGATCTGACGGACGCGCTCACGAGTCAGACCGAATTTGTCACCGATCTCCTCGAGCGTCATTTCCTGACAGCCAATGCCAAAGAACAACTTTATGATTTCACACTCACGCTGAGTTAATGTACTAAGTGCACGGTCGATCTCTTTCGACAGTGACTCATTCATCAGAGATTTGTCCGCAATCGGAGCATCGTCATTGACCAAGACATCGAGCAGGCTATTATCCTCTCCTTCTACAAATGGAGCATCAACGGAGATATGTCTTCCTGAAACTTTCATCGTTTCGGCAATCTTATCCATTGGGATATCTGTCACCTTGGAAAGTTCTTCAGGAGAAGGACGTCTCTCGTTCTCTTGCTCAAATTTGGAAAAAGCCTTCGAAATCTTATTCAAAGAACCGACCTGATTCAACGGCAAACGTACAATTCGCGATTGCTCTGCAAGTGCCTGCAAAATGGATTGACGAATCCACCATACTGCATAAGAAATGAACTTGAAGCCGCGTGTCTCATCAAACTTCTCAGCAGCCTTTATCAGACCCAAGTTACCTTCATTTATTAAGTCAGGTAAACTCAGACCTTGATTCTGGTACTGTTTAGCTACAGACACCACAAAACGAAGATTGGCGCGCGTCAGCTTTTCCAATGCTTTACGATCGCCTTTCTTGATAGCTTGTGCCAACTCCACTTCCTCTTCCACAGAGATGAGTTCTTCACGACCGATCTCTTGCAGATACTTGTCCAATGAAGCGCTCTCGCGGTTTGTAATTGACTTTGTAATCTTTAATTGTCTCATCCAATTTATCTTAAATTGAGAATACGGGGTGCAAAGATAACACTTCTAAATACAAAAAAGTTGGCTGAATGTTCTCTTCATTCAGCCAATTAAAAAATCTTAACAATCTTTTTACCTTAAAGCTCCCCGAAGGGAGCTTTTGTGATACCTTCTATCTATTGCTGTGAAAGATCGATAGCATAATAGCTTGTCCTTCCATTTGGATAGAATCCTTTAATGAACAGACCTTGTTCTGATGAGTTCCCGTGCAGAATACCATCGACGATACGATAGAAATCTTCCGGATCAGACATCTTCTGGCTGTTTACTTCCATGATGACAAAGTCTTTCTTGATTCCGGCAGTTTTCATCTTACCATCCGTAAGACCGGTTACTTGAATACCATAAGAGACACTCATCTCCTCCTTCTGTTTCTTGGTCAAAGCAGTGAGAGCCGCACCCATGACCTCAGTACTGTCGCCACCTTTAACGACCTGCGTTCCACCTTGAGCATTACGAAGTTCAACGTTATACTTCTTGATAACACCATCACGATTGACTGTAATCTCAACCTTGTCACCCGGACGATATTTGCTTACCTGTTCCTGTAAAGAGTTGACATTTGTTACTTTCGTTCCATTGACAGCAGTAATGACATCCCCCTTCTCAATTCCTGCCTCCTTGGCAGGACTTCTCTCTGCGAAAGAAGAAACATAAGCGCCTTCCAAAGCTTTTACTTTGTCTTTATCTTCACCTTTGACATTCTCTGGATCTGTAATCTGGACACCGAGGATGGCACGTTGAACAGCACCGTATTTTTTCAAATCACTGGCAACTTTACTTGCGATACTGATAGGAACAGCAAATGAGTATCCTGTGAAATTACCGGTCTGAGAATAGATTGCGGTATTGATGCCAACCAATTCACCTTTCGTGTTGACAAGTGCGCCACCACTATTTCCAGGATTTACAGCTGCGTCAGTCTGGATGAACGATTCGATCTTACTTGTTCCGCCAGAGATGCCACGACCTTTGGCACTAACAATACCCGCTGTAACAGTTGAATTGAGGTTGAACGGATTACCAACGGCCAGAACCCATTCACCAACCTTCAGCTTTTCACTATCGCCGAAAGGAATGGTAGGAAGATTCTCAGCACTGATTTTAATCAATGCAATATCCGTAGTAGGATCTGTTCCGATCACCTTAGCTTTAAACTTACGATTGTCGTTGAGCGTGACTTCAATCTCGTCAGCATCTTCTACGACATGATTATTTGTGATAATATAACCATCTGTTGAAATAATCACACCTGAACCGGAAGCTACACGAGCCTGCGGCTGCTGACGCTGAAAACCACCACCTTCTCCAAAGAAGAATTCAAAAGGATCAAAATACTGAGCATCACCAGATGAAGAGGAACTTGACGTAACTTGAATATGTACGACTCCATGGACAGCATTCTCCGCTGCTACCGTAAAGTCAGGAGCATCAGCAGGCAGTCCATCATAACTGGTATAATGGAGCGGCTGTTTGAATTCCCCTTCGGAATACATCGAATCGATCTTCTTATTCATCAAATACGAGTTTGCACCAACGGCTGAACCGGCACTTACAACTGCTACCAGTGCAATACCAAGAGCATTTTTCAACTTTGCATTCATATTATTCACTTTTAAATTAAACCTATTGTTCTTTTTTTCATTTGGCAAATTAAAATCAAAAAACGTGCGAATCGAACATATCCATTTCATTTTTTATCACTTTTAACGGTACTTTGCTATGCAAAGTACTGATTTAACAGTTAGACTCTGCCAATTAGTCACTCTTTACATTTCTCGATGTACAATGACCTAATTCTGTGGGAGAATTGCTATCTTTGCCATCTAAAAGGAAAAGCAGCCTGCCGGTCTGTCGCGCATCGCAAGATGTGAGGAAAGTCCGGGCAACACAGAGCACCATATTTCCTAACGGGAAGCTGTCAGCAATGGCAGAGTAATGTAACAGAAAATAACCGCCGCTTGCGGTAAGGGTGAAAAGGCGGGGCAAGAGCCCACCGACTTTGCAGTGATGTGAAGTGCTGTACATCTTATGGGTTGTAAGGTCATGTATATCGACGTTGTAGGATGGCTCGTCTGATGTCGAGGGGTGGACCGCTAAAGCCCGACGGTAACGTCGGGAAGAGATAAATGGCAGACGCACTGCCACGCGAAAGTGTGACAGTGCACAGAACCCGGCTTACAGGCAGACTGTTTTTTATTTAGAACATATTTAATAGATGAAGGAAAATAGATTCAACGAACTCATTCAGAAAACACGAGATTTCCTTTCGTGGGCCGTGCGTTTCGTGACGTATGACATCTGGAGAATCACCGAAAATGAGGTGAGTGGAATGCGTATCTTCTATTTCGACCTCATCAAAACCATCATACTTGCCGGTCGCGGATTCACCAATCAGAATCTGTCGCGCAAAGCGGCAGCACTCACTTACAACACATTGCTTTCTATCGTGCCTTTGCTTGCCGTATTATTAGGCATTGCAAAAGGATTCGGATTCCAGAACAATGTACGCGACCAACTGATGACCTCTTTCCCCGGCCATGACGAAGAGCTGACGAAAGCGTTCGGATTTGTCGAGAGCTATCTGGCAGAAGCGCAAGGCGGTGTATTCATCGGTATCGGATTGATTCTTTTGCTATACACGGTCATCATGTTGATCTCTTCCATAGAAGATTCTTTCAATGAAATATGGCAGGTGAAGAAAGCAAGGAGCTGGTACAGAAAGCTGAGCGATTATCTGGCTATCTGCATCATTCTCCCTATTCTTCTGATTGCATCCAGCGGTATCTCGATCTTTGTTTCAACCATCCAGAACTTTGTTGTAGGACAATTTCAGTTCTTTTCGCCAATGACAAATATCATGTTGAAAACGCTGCCATTCATTACGGCGTCGTTGGCTTTCGCAGGACTCTACATCGCTCTTCCCAACACGAAGGTAAAGTTTATGAACGGACTGATAGCAGGCGTGCTCGCAGGCTGTGCCTTTCAAATCTTCCAATATATCTACATCAGTGGCCAGATATGGGTAAGCCGTTACAATGCCATTTACGGAAGTTTCGCCGCTTTACCTTTATTATTACTGTGGTTGCAGCTCTCGTGGCTCATCTGCCTTTTTGGCGCAGAACTTGCCTATGCTTCGCAAAATGTGAAGAAGTTCGACTTTGAACGGGACACGAAAAACATCAGCCGACGTTACAAAGATTTCCTGACGCTTCTCATTGCAACGCTCATTGTAAAACGCTTTGTAAAAGCCGGTCATCCGTACACAGCAGACGAACTAAGCAGCCAAAACTGCATTCCGATACGTTTAACTACATCCATTCTCTACCTGCTTCAAGAGACGGGAATCATCATTGAGGTCACTTGGGGCGACGACGAACGTGTCATCCATTATCAGCCGGCTGTAGATGTAAACCGACTCAGCGTGAGTCTTCTTCTCACACGCCTTGACCGCTTTGGCTCAGAGCATTTCAAAGTGGATCGCAAGGTTCGGTTTGCTCCCGAATGGAATGCTTTGATGAAAGCGCGTAACGATTTTTACCAAGCCAATCAAGATGTCCTCCTCAAAGATATCTGATTACCTTCTTCAAGGAAGCGTAACGAAAGGAATCATGAAGTTCGCCGTTCCACTGCTCATCGGCAATCTCCTGCAACAATTTTACAACATTACCGACAGCATCATCGTAGGACAATTCTTAGGCAAGCAGTCGTTCGCAGCCATTTCTGCCTCCTACTTCATCTACTATTTTGTCATCTCTTTTGTCATCGGAATAGGAAGCGGCGCGACAGTCGTCGTTTCGCAATTCTTCGGTGCTAAACAGTATGAAAAGGTACAACGTTCTTTTTCCACCTTCTTCATCTTCATGCTGATCGGTGGAGTGATTCTTTCCATTGCCGGCATCCTTTTCGCACGCCCGCTGTTTCTGCTGACCAAAACGCCAGCCGATGTCATCCCTGAAGCCGTTGCCTATTTCCGCATTTACATTGGAGGAACGTTTGTCTTTGTGACATTCAACAGCATCCTTTCCATTCTCCGCGGTGTAGGCGAATCCATGCGGCCAATGAATCTCATACTAACAACGACAATTATCAACATCGTCCTTGATCTGCTCTTCATCGTCGTATTTCATTGGGGAGTTCAAGGTGCGGCTTTGGCAACAGTTATTGCTCAGATCGTAGGAATGGTGGCTGGGCTTGTCTATATTGCCCGTCGCCATCCACTTCTCTCGATTCAGAAGAAAGATATGACCTTCGACAAGGCGCTTTTCAAACATGAACTGCGCATCGGATTGCCAACGAGCGTTCAGCAATGCGCCATTTCGTTAGGACTGATGGCTTTGCTTGGCATTGTTAACACTTTCGGGACAGATACATTGACGGCTTACGGTGCTGCCGGAAAGATCAGCACGCTCGTCATGCAGGTGATGCTTACTCTTTCGGGCGCACTTGCTGCTTTCACCGGACAGAACATCGGCGCCGGACAGTTCGACAGAGTCCGTCGTGGCGTAACCGTTTCGATGCTACTCAATCTGGTTTTCTGTGCTGTCATTTATGGATCCATTTGGTTTTTCGGTCCGCTCATCATGCGCGCTTTCACTAACGATGCGAACGTGATTGCGATTGGCAACAACTACCTCATTATTGTAGGAGCATTCTTTGTCATCCATGGCGCTCTTATTGTATTTAATGGTGTAATGCGCGGATCAGGCGACACAATGTTCACGATGATCAACAGTCTGCTATGTCTTTGGCTCATTCGAATCCCGTTGGCATCTTGGCTAAGCAAATCGTATGGACAGGACGGCATTTGGCTGGCCATCGGATTGAGCATCACCATCGGTTTTATCATCGCTTTCATCTACTATCTCTCCGGCCATTGGAAAAACAGAGGAGTTATCCGAAAAGAACAAACGTAAGAGCCAGACACGATGGCAGCTGTATAGTATCTTTATTGTAATTCCGATAAACAACATAGACTTTTTACAAAATCACTGTACTGGCGACACAGAATATCAGTAATCAGAGTTTCAAATATCAATAGTCATTACATCTGCCAATATGACAGAAAACAAAAGAGGTTAAATGAAAAAGATCTATTATCTGTTGATTATGCTGGCGATCCTCACCGCACAGGCTTTTGGGGAAACATTGACTGGAAGAGTGGTGAAAGTCACAGATGGTGACACATTCCACGTATTGATGAACGGAAGGCAGAATTACAAGATCCGCATGCTAGGAATCGATGCGCCGGAAAAGTCCCAGGCGTATGGCAATCAGTCAAGGCAATATCTCGCGTCCATGATTGCCGGGAAGATAGTAACTGTGAAGTATGAAAATGAAGACCGATATGGCAGGATTCTCGGAACTGTCTCAACAAACGACATCCGCGATGTTAATCTGGAAATGATCCGAGCCGGATATGCTTGGTATTATCGCCTTGGCAATTATATTCCGACTTACGACAGGGCGGAAGCTCAAGCTCACGATCAAAAGAAAGGGCTTTGGAAAGACCCTAATGCACTGAATCCCTACGCCTACCGAAAGATGGAGAAAAGCGGTCGGAAGAAATTTTAAAAAAAAGAATTGCAGAATAAAAAATAATATCTACTTTTGCAGCCGGGTAAGTCCTGTACGGCATGCTCCCTCGGAATCCCCCAGGGCTTGACCGCAGCAAGGGTACTTGGT
>CAZIVE010000035.1:0-25241 GCA_964542435.1 uncultured Parabacteroides sp. | reverse complement strand
CTGTTGGTAATAATTCATCCCGATTATTATCAATAGGGGTCCCTATTGGTAATAATTCATCCCGATTATTATCAGCAGGGTTCCTGTTGGTAATAATTCATCCCGATTATTATCAATAGGGTTCCTATTGGTAATAATCCGACACGAATAATCCCGGCCTTCATCCATCAATATTTGTCGTTGATGATGAAAGTGTAGTCGTTTTTCTTTTTGGACTGATGATAAAGATGCAGGTAAAAATCGTAGAGCGGGTGATACCAATCAAAGATAATAAGCCAGAAAGTGTGAGGCTTTTGACCAAACAGCCGGGCATTGCGATGAAGCAGGATGGCTTTGACGACAAAACGAATCACCAGAAGCAGACCAGCCCAAATGGAGATCATCCAATTGCCGAAAAGTCCGATGACGAGCGTCAGAACAGCCACCGCAGGAAAGAGCAGCACGCCGAGGAACGTGAAGAAACGGTGAAACGTCAGCGAGACGCCGCGGTAGTATTTTTCTGTGGCCATACGGCCGATCTTAATATCCTTGAAAGTCACGGCTTCCATGTCATGATACTCCGTAAAGCTGTCCGCATGAAGCATTATCCGCGTGTTTTCGCGCGTCGAAGCCTCGTTGACAAACAGATCGTCAGCACCGGCATGAAGGTTGAGCGACTGATAATAGCCCTTATGTTTGAAGAAAAGAGACTTTCGATACGAAAGATTGCGTCCATTTCCTGCGTAAGTCTTATGCTTGATGGCCGAAGCAAACTGACGGACGGCATTCAGCAGATTGTCGTATGCAACCAGTTTGTTGAAAAAGCCTTTGCCGGAACTGTAACGGCTAAAGCCGAGCACGAGACTGGTCTTGTCGTCATAGTCGCCGCACATCTCCGAAATCCAATGTTCAGATGCAGGCGCGCAATCGGCCTCGGTAAAGAGAAGGATCTCATGCTTTGCAGCTTTCACAGCTAAGGTGAGCGCCAACTTCTTACGGCTCAAGTAACGTGTTTCGTCCGGAATGTTGGTGTGGTAAAGGCGACTCTCGCTCTGCTCGATGGTTCGGAGCAGTTCGTCGCTGTCGGAATCGGAACCGTCGTTGGCAACGATCACCTCATAATCGGGATAATCCTGCGAAAGAAACGCTGGGAGATTATCGCGCAGACTTTCCGTTTGTCCGCAGGCATAGATGATGACCGAGACAGGAAGCTGCTTTTTCTCTTCATCCGTCCCGTTCTGTTTCTTCAGAAAGCGGCGCGGGCGTGTGAAAACAATCAGCAGATAAAGCAGCACCAGGAGGAAAAGAAATGTGGTGGCTCCTGCCAGAATGATTTCGATGGGAGAAAATATGAGGAACTGTTCCATTGTTTATTTCAAAGCATATCTGAATAATAGGCTGAGGGAAGTTTCCTACAGTTGTATTGCAATGCCATCGCTTCGCCGTAAGCACCGGCAGAACGAATAGCAATGAAATCGTTTCTATGACAGCGATTGAGCGCGATCTCTTTGCCAAACACATCTGATGATTCACAGATAGGACCGACCACATCATAGATCACGTCGGGCTGATCGTTAGAGATATTCTCAATGCGATGATAGGCGTCGTACATAGCCGGACGGATCAAATCGGTCATTCCAGCATCGAGAACGGCGAATTGCTTGGTCTCGCCCACCTTCACATAAAGCACGCGAGAGATGAGTGAGCCGCACTGTGCCACGATGGAACGTCCCGGTTCGAAATGCACCTCCTGCCCTTCCCTCAGTTCCAACATCTGGTTGAACATGGAGAAATAACTTTCGAATGCAGCCACAGGCATATGATTGGGATGATAGTAGTTAATTCCGAGTCCGCCACCGAAGTTCAGATGTTTCACAATGATGCCGCGCTTTTCAAGCTCATCCTGAATCTCATTGAAACGGATGGCGAGATTGCCAAAAGCAGTCAGATCGGTGATCTGAGAGCCGATGTGGCTATGGAGACCGATCAGACGGACATGCTTCAGCAACGGCAGACTGTCGAAAACGGCAGGAAGCTGGCTCAGATTGATGCCGAACTTGTTCTCCTTCATTCCGGTGGTAATCTTGGCATGCGTATGCGCATCCACTTCGGGATTGATACGCAGAGCGATGGAGGCCACTTTACCGCGAGCTGCAGCCAGTTCGTTCAGCACCTCCAATTCGGCTGAAGACTCCACATTGAAACAGAAAATATCGTTGTCGAGAGCAAGATTGATCTCCCAGTCGGCTTTACCGACACCGGCAAAGACAATTCGGTCAGCCGGGAATCCAGCCTCAAGAGCAGCCTTGATCTCTCCGCCGCTCACACAGTCGGCACCCAATCCACTGGCTGCAATCAGTTGCAGGATGCGCGGATTGGCATTAGCCTTAATGGCATAATGCACATGGTAACCGTATTTCCCGGACTCGTTTTTCACCGTCTCTAACGTCTTGCGAAGGAGATCGATATCGTAATAATAGAACGGAGTGGTAAGATGTTCAAACCGCTCGATTGGAAATGTTCCTTTCAGCATACAGCGTCGTGATTACTTTTCGTTGAACAGATAACTGCTGAGCGCCTGCAACGCACGTTTCTTATCTGATGCCTTAACGAGAAGCGAAACATTATAGTTACTGCCACCATAAGAGATCATGCGGACAGGAATATCCTTCAGTGCCTGTATGATTCGAGCTTCGAATCCGACATTGTCCCAGGTCAGATCACCAACCACGCAGACGATGACCATCTCTTTGTCCACCATCACCGTACCATATTTCTTCAGGTCGTTGACAATCTCATCGAGATGCTTGCAGTTGTCAATCGTGACAGAAACGCCCACTTCAGAAGTTGTCACCATATCGATCGGCGTCTGGAAGTTCTCGAAGATTTCAAACACCTTACGCAGGAATCCCGTAGCGAGCAGCATACGTCCGCTCTTGATCTTGATGGCTGTGATATTATCCTTGGCAGCAACTGCTTTGATCTTGCCTTTGACCATCTCATTGGCGATGAGTGTTCCAGGAGCATCCGGCTGCATCGTGTTGAGCAGACGAACGGGGATATTATTCAGTTTGGCAGGAAGGATACAGGTCGGATGCAGGATCTTGGCTCCGAAATAGGCAAGCTCGGCAGCCTCTTCGAAATGAAGATGACGAACCGGACTGGTATTTTCCACAAAGCGCGGATCGTTGTTGTGCATTCCGTCGATATCGGTCCAGATCTGGATCTCTTCGGCATTCACGGCAGCTCCAACCAGAGAAGCCGTATAATCACTGCCTCCTCGTTGCAGATTATCCACCTCGCCATAAGCATTGCGGCAGATATAACCCTGCGTTATGTAAAGATCAGCGTCGGCATTATCTTCCAGCAGTTTGTTAAGTTTCTCCTTTATATATACAGGATCCGGTTCAGCATTCTTGTCGGTACGCATATAATCGAGTGCCGGCAGCAGCACGGAATGAACGCCGCATTCGTTGAGATAGAGGTTCATCATACCCGTAGAGATCAGTTCACCCTGCGACAGAATCACCTTCTCCTCGAACAGCGTAAAGAGATCCTTTGTGAAGGTACGGATATAATCGAAATGCTGTTTCACAAGTTCCTGGGCTTTCTGCTTGTATTCTTCCGTAGCATACAGCTGGCTGATATGACCTGCATACTTTTCAGCCAATGTGTTGATAACCTCATTGGCACCGTCAGGATTCTTCTTGTAGAGATAATCAGAAATCTCCACCAGCGAATTAGTCGTGCCGGACATGGCAGAAAGAACAATGATGTTTTTCTCGCCTGAGATCAGTTTCGCAACATCTTTCATGTGCTGCGCGGATCCAACAGAGGTGCCGCCAAACTTCAAAACTTTCATTTTCGTTACTTTTATATTGTTTCTATTCAATTCAATGATCGCAATTTTGGTGCGAAGGTAGTAATTATTTGAGAGAATTACGGAATCTTTTAATAACTCTACGCCCTACAGCGGAGCCTACTTCGTTATGTCCAACTCCTCCAGACAGCCGTCTTCACATTTGACGACACGCGACGGGAAGTTGTGCACAATATTATAATTATGGGTTGACATGATGACCGCCGTTCCCTTCTCACAGATATCATGGAGAAGCTGTACGATCTGACTGCTGGTCTCGGGATCGAGATTTCCCGTCGGTTCGTCGGCCAAAATGAGTTTCGGATCGTTGAGCAAAGCACGAGCGATGACGATACGTTGCTGTTCGCCACCAGAGAGTTCGTGCGGCATCTTGTAACCTTTGTCAGGCATACCTACACGGAAAAGGACATCATCGATACGATGTCGGATATCCTCTTTCTTCTTCCATCCGGTCGCCTTCAGAACGAACTCAAGGTTCTTGGTCACCGAACGGTCGATGAGCAGTTGGAAATCCTGGAAGACAATGCCAAGCTTACGACGCAGCTGCGGTATTTCCCGGCGCTTCAACTTACGCAAGTCGAAGTCCATCAGATGAGCTTCGCCATTCTGGATGGGAATCTCTGAATAGAGAGACTTGAGCAGAGAGCTCTTTCCCGATCCCACTTTGCCGATAATATAAATAAACTCGCCGTTGTGAAGTGTCAGACTGGCATCTTTGAGAATCACATTCTCCTCACGCCGAATCTCTACATCTTTTAATTGCAGCAAGACATTCTCTTCCATAATCCAATTTGTTTCTAAAACATTATCCTTTATGACGGCTCTTCAGTTCCGCACAGAGATCCTCAATGCGCAGGCCTTTAGAGGTCAACAGCACGATCAAATGATAAAGCAGATCCGCACCTTCATAGACCAGTCTGTTGTCTGTTCCGTTAGTAGCTTCGATGACAGTTTCAACAGCCTCTTCACCCACCTTCTGTGCCATACGATTGACACCTTCGTTAAAGAGGGACGTTGTGTAAGACTTCTCCGGCATCTCTTTATGACGACGGTCGATGAAATCCTGCAAGAATTTGAGGAACATCACCGGCTCTTCGTTCTTTTCGTTGAAACAGGTATCTGCACCCGTATGACAAACAGGACCTGCAGGTGTAGCCTTGATCAGCAAAGTGTCGCTGTCGCAATCCACGAGGATAGTGTCCACCGTCAGTGTATTGCCGCTGGTCTCACCTTTCATCCAGAGGCGCTGTTTGGTACGGCTGTAGAAAGTCACCTTTCCCGTCTCCTTTGTCTTGTTATATGCCTCTTCATTCATGAATCCCAACATAAGGACCTTATTGGTGTCCTTATCCTGAACGATAGCGGGAATCAGTCCGCCCATTTTTTCAAAATCCAAATTCATCGTATTATATAATTAATTCAAATTCTAACATTTATACCTTCTTTTCTCAGATAATGCTTCAAATCACTGATGCTTATCTCACCGAAGTGAAATACACTGGCAGCCAATGCAGCATCGGCTTTCCCAAGAACGAAAGTGTCACGGAAATGTTCCATCTTCCCTGCTCCTCCCGAAGCGATGACGGGAATGTGCAGTTCGTCAGCCAATCTAGCCAAGGCTTCGTTGGCATATCCGTTCTTGACACCATCATGTGTCATGCTCGTGAATAAGATCTCTCCGGCTCCACGATCCTCAGCCTCTTTGGCCCATTGGAAAAGATTTCGATCTGTCGGCACACGTCCTCCATTAAGGTAGCAGAACCAATCGCCACGCTCTTCGTTGGCATCAATGGCGACAACGCACACCTGACTTCCGAAATGGCGGGCAATCTGATCGATGAGCAACGGATTACGGATGACCGCTGAATTGACAGAGATCTTATCGGCTCCCGCTCCCAGCAAACGTTCCACATCGCCCATTTCGTTGATTCCTCCACCTACAGTGAACGGTATGTTGATGTGAGCAGCAATCTTCTTCACCAGATCCGTAAAGGTCTTCCTTCCCTCAAAAGAGGCTGTGATGTCCAGATAAACCAATTCGTCAGCACCAGCACGACTATATGCAGCACCCAATTCCACAGGATCGCCGGCATCGCGAAAGTTGACGAAATTGATTCCTTTCACGGTCTTTCCGTCCTTAATATCCAGACAGGGTATAATTCTTTTTGCAAGCATCTTCTTCTTTAATTATGGATGATAAAACGGCTCACATCCGCCAACTTGATCTTACCTTCGTAGAAAGCTTTCCCGGCAATGACAGCAGGCACTCCGGCTTCTTGCAAAGCCTCAATATCGTCCAAAGAACCAACGCCTCCGCTAGCAATCAGCATCACCGAAGGAACAGCTTCACGAATCTGCTTATAAAGATCGAGAGACGGTCCTTGCAACATACCATCACGGGAAATATCTGTACAGATGACTTTGTCGATCCCCTTTTCTACATAATCACGAATGAAAGGGATCAACTCTTTTTCGGTCTTCTCCTTCCAGCCCGAAACGGCAATTTTCCCATCTTTGGCATCAGCGCCAAGAATAATCTGCTCCTTGCCAAAACGTTGAAGCCATTTCGTGAAGGTATCGGGATCTTTCACGGCGATGCTTCCTCCCGTGACCATCTTGGCACCACTGTTAAAAGCAATCCTCAGATCCTCGTCATGCTTCAATCCACCACCGAAGTCGATAACCATCTCGGTGGCCGTAGCAATCTTTTCCAAAGTACGGTAATTGATGATATGACCTTCACGTGCCCCATCGAGATCCACAACGTGAAGCCGCGCCAAGCCACAATCCTCAAAAGCCTTTGCCACCTCAAGAGGATCTTCATTGTAGACCTTCTTCGTGTCGTAAGCTCCTTGCGTGAGTCTGACGCATTTTCCATCAATAATATCGATTGCCGGAATGATTGTGATCATCACCTATTTCATATTTAAAAAGTTACGTAGAATCATTTCGCCCGTGCTGCCACTCTTTTCAGGATGGAACTGTGTGGCGAAGAAATTGTCTTTGTGCATAGCAGCTGTAAACGGTACAATATATTGAGTGGTTGCTGCCGTATCATTGCAAAGCGGTACATAATAGCTATGAACGAAATAGGCAAAACTCTCCTCTTCCACTCCATCAAAGAGAGCACTCTTAAGCTGTCCGATCGTATTCCATCCCATGTGAGGAACCTTGTCTTCATGTCTGGTTGGAAGGAAACGCTTTACTTCGGCATCAAAGATTCCCATGCAATCCACATCTCCCTCATCTGAATGACGACAAAGCAACTGCATTCCGATGCAAATGCCCAAGACCGGTTGTTTCAATGACATGATCAGTTCGTCGAGATGATGTTCGCGCAGATAGGACATGGTAGTGTGTGCCTCGCCCTGTCCAGGAAAGATCACTTTGTCTGCCTTTCGAATCAACTCCGGTTCAGCAGTAATGGTAGGAACAACGCCGATCCGCCTCAGTGCATAATCCACCGAACGTATGTTTCCTGCGTTATATTTGATGATAGCTACTTCCATTCCAGTAATATATCAAGCCTATTAGAGCCTTACAGGCTGCAAAGATAGTAAAAGGATAGATTTAAACCTATCTTCCTATATATTTTGTAAGACAGAATCCATTTCAGATTTCAAAATGACGTTTTAAAGACCATATTAACTGCAAAACCACATCATCCATTCTCCAGACAGCTTTATTTGTTGCTTAACAGACGTAATCTTTATCATCTCGACATTTCAGATGCTTCAACTAATCTATTTAAGCCGAATTGTAGCTACGTTCGCTTATATTTATATGTATAAGGAGGGCTTCTTGTTTTAAATCATAAGATATTCTTAAAAAAAACTACGATTTTATTTGGAAGAATAGAAAAAGGTCGTACCTTTGCCGCGTCAAAAACAAAAAAAGGACAAAACAAGATGTTTCAATCCATTCACAACGCGATTATTATTATTCTACTCTGCAAACGGAATAGGAAGTGAGATCGCATGTGATTCGGAATACATAAAATATTTGAAGAGCCTTTCCCACTTCCACGTGAGAGAGGCTTTTTTCATTTAGTGCAACAACATAAATTAAAATAGAATTATGTCAGACAGATTATTTATTTTCGACACAACACTCCGTGATGGAGAGCAGGTTCCGGGTTGTCAGCTCAACTCGGTTGAAAAGATTCAGATTGCCAAGGCTCTCGAACAACTCGGAGTAGATGTGATTGAAGCAGGATTCCCGGTCTCCAGTCCGGGCGACTTCAAGAGTGTGGTTGAGATTTCGAAGGCCGTCACATGGCCAACGATTTGCGCGTTGACACGCGCCGTAGAGAAGGACATTGATGTAGCTGCCGAAGCTCTGAAATATGCCAAACACGGACGTATCCATACAGGTATCGGGACTTCACCTTATCATATCAAATATAAGTTCAATTCTACACAGGAAGAGATTCTCGAACGCGCTATCGAAGCTACCAAATATGCCAAGAAATATTGCGAGGATGTAGAGTTTTACTGTGAAGATGCAGGACGCACCGATAACGAATATCTGGCTCGCGTGGTCGAAGCCGTCATCAAGGCGGGCGCAACGACAGTCAACATTCCCGACACGACAGGCTACTGTCTTCCGGATGAATATGGCGCTAAAATCAAATATCTGTTTGAACATGTGGATGGCATTCAGAATGCGGTCATCTCTTCGCACTGCCATGACGATTTAGGAATGGCAACGGCCAACACCGTCCAAGGCGTTCTCAATGGAGTACGCCAGGTGGAAGTGACCATCAACGGTGTAGGAGAACGCGCAGGCAATACCTCTCTCGAAGAGGTGGCAATGATCTTCAAGAGTCACAAGGAACAGAACATCGTAACCAATATCAACACCACCAAGATTCATAGCATCAGCCGTATGGTGTCGAATCTGATGAACATGCCTATACAACCAAACAAAGCAATCGTCGGACGCAATGCCTTCGCCCACTCTTCTGGAATCCATCAGGACGGCGTTTTGAAGAATCAAGAGACCTACGAAATCATCGATCCGAAAGATGTAGGCATCGACGACAATTCGATTGTGCTGACTGCACGCAGCGGACGTGCTGCTTTGAAGCATCACCTGCATACACTGGGCATCGAACTGGATCAGGCAAAGCTTGACAAGGCTTATGAACAGTTCCTTCGCTTGGCCGATCGGAAGAAGGACATCACCGACGACGACCTGATGATGCTCGTCGGACGCGACCAGATGTCCATGCACCGCATCAAACTGGACTACTTGCAGGTAACCAGTGGTGTTGGCGTACAACCGGTGGCAAGCATCTGCCTGAACATTGCCGGTGTGAAACGTTATGAGGCTGCAGCCGGAAACGGTCCTGTGGATGCCGGCATCAAAGCAGTCAAGAAAGCCATCTGCAACAGTGATATGAAGATCAGTGAATTCCTCATCCAAGCCATTGACAAAGGCAGTGACGACACCGGCAAAGTACACATGCAGGTGGAATATGAGGGCAACACCTACTATGGATTTTCAGCCAACACCGATATTATTGCGGCCAGTGTGGAGGCATTTATCGATGCAATTAATAAATTTATCGGCGTAGAAGAAGAACATCAAGAACCCGTAAAAGAAGAATAAGACATGAGCAAGACATTATTTGATAAGATTTGGGAAAAGCATGTTGTCGACACGCTTTCCGACGGCACCATACAACTGTATATCGACCGCCTTTACTGCCACGAAGTGACCAGTCCCCAGGCTTTTGCCGGACTACGTGCACGCGGACTGAAACCGTTCCGTCCGAAACAGATCACCTGCGTACCGGACCATAACATTCCTACGCTGCATCAGGATCAACCTATCAAGGATCCCGTTTCCAAGAAGCAAGTGGACACCTTGATGGCGAATGCCAAAGAATTCGGACTGACCTGCTATGGCTTGATGCATCCGAAGAACGGCATCGTACATGTGGTCGGCCCGGAAGAGGGACTGACACAGCCTGGAATGACCATCGTCTGCGGCGACTCACACACCTCCACGCACGGAGCTATGGGTTGTGTGGCGTTCGGCATCGGGACTAGTGAAGTGGAGATGGTGCTTGCCACACAATGTCTCACACAACGAAAACCGAAGACGATGCGCATCACCATCGATGGCGAAAGGAAGCCAGGCGTGACAGCCAAGGATATCGCCCTCTACATCATCAGCAAGATGACGACAGGCGGCGCAACAGGCTATTTCGTGGAATATGCCGGCAGTGCAATCCGCCATACCACGATGGAAGAACGCCTCACCATCTGCAACCTCTCCATTGAGATGGGTGCGCGTGGCGGAATGATTGCTCCGGACGAAGTGACCTTCGCCTATCTCAAGGACCGTGAGTTCGCTCCGAGAGGTGACGAGTGGAAAAAGAAACTCAACGAATGGAAACAGCTCAACAGCGATCCTGATGCCCATTTCGATAAAGAAATTCTCTTCCATGCCGAAGATATTGAACCGATGGTCACCTACGGAACGAATCCGGGAATGGGAATGGCCATCACAGGCACCATACCGACTCTCGAGAGCGTTCCCGAATCAGGCCGTATCTCTTACAAAAAATCCCTCGACTACATGGGCTTCAAAGCCGGCGAGAAGATGATCGGCAAACCCGTTGATTATGTCTTCCTCGGAAGCTGTACCAACGGACGCATCGAGGACTTCCGTGCTTTTGCTTCCATCGTGAAGGGGAAGAAGAAAGCAGACTCCGTAACCGCTTGGATCGTCCCCGGAAGCTGGATGGTACAACGACAGATTGTGGCTGAAGGCATCGACAAGATCCTCAACGAAGCAGGCTTTGAACTGAGACAGCCCGGATGTTCCGCTTGTCTGGCCATGAACGATGACAAAGTTCCTGCTGGAAAATACAGCGTATCTACCAGCAACCGTAACTTCGAAGGACGCCAAGGACAAGGAGCACGTACCATTCTTGTCGGACCGCTCGTCGCTGCTGCAGCTGCCATCACCGGTAAGATCACCGATCCTCGCACATTATTATAATCACCAATCTAAAAACAGAAATTGAGATGAAAGAGAAATTCGAAATATTAACATCCACCTGTGTCCCGCTTCCTTTGGAAAACATCGACACAGACCAGATCATTCCGGCACGATTCCTTAAAGCCACCACACGCGAAGGATTCGGCGACAACCTATTCCGCGACTGGCGTTATGGCAAGGACGGCAAACTCAATCCGGACTTTGTACTCAACAAAGGCACCTACTACGGACAGATCCTCGTGGCAGGAAAGAACTTCGGAAGCGGATCGAGCCGCGAACATGCCGCGTGGGCATTGGTCGGCTACGGATTCAAGGTCATCGTCAGCAGCTTTTTTGCCGATATCTTCAAGAACAATTCCATGAACAACGGTCTGCTGCCTGTTGTCGTCTCGCCGGAATTTCTAAACGAGATTCTGAAGACAGTCACCGAAAACCCTGCCTCCACGCTTACCATCGATCTGCCGTCTCAGACCATCACCAACAATGCAACGCACCGTTCCGAACATTTCGACATCAATTCCTACAAAAAGGACAACCTCATCAACGGACGTGACGACATCGATTTCCTGTTAGCCAACAAGGAAAAGATAGAGCAGTTCGAGAAGAAACGTACCGGAGAATAAGTGATACACAACGAGAGATAAATAAATGAAGTTATGATAGAAATTGTAGATACTACCTTACGCGATGGCGAACAGACCTCAGGCGTCTCCTTCGCCGCTCACGAAAAACTAAGCATCACGCAAGCTCTACTCAACGATCTTGGAGTGAATCGCATCGAAATTGCTTCGGCGCGCGTTTCCGACGGAGAGTTTGAGGCTGTCAAGAAAATAGCTGCGTGGGCTCAGAAAGCAGGGCATCTCAACCAGCTGGAGGTACTCGGTTTCGTGGACGATGAGGTCTCGCTCAACTGGATAGAGTCCGCTGGATGCCGCGTGGACAATCTGTTATGCAAGAGTTCGATCAAGCACCTTTCCGGACAACTCCACAAGACACCCGAAGAGCACATTGCGGACATCACCAACATCCTCCGAAAAGCAGAAGAGCGCCATATCGACGTGAACCTCTACCTCGAAGACTGGTCGAACGGCATCTCGCAATCGCCCGACTATGTGTTCCAATTTATGGACGCACTGAAGGATATGCCCGTGAAGCATTTCATGCTGCCCGACACGCTCGGCGTGCTCAATCCCGACAGCACCTACCATTATTGCAAGATGATGATCGAACGTTATCCTACGCTTCAGTTCGATTTTCATCCCCATAATGATTACGACCTGGCTGTGGCCAACACCTTTGCAGCCATCAAAGCAGGCATCAAATGCATCCATGCCACGGTCAACGGTCTCGGTGAACGCGCCGGCAATGCTCCCTTAAGCAGCGTCATTGCTGTCATCAAGGATCAGCTAGGTGAAGAGACGAGCCTCAAGGAAGAAAAGATCAACCACGTCAGCAAACTGGTTGAGACCTATTCCGGGATCCGCATCCCGCCCAACAAACCTATCATCGGCGAATCGGTCTTCACACAATGTGCGGGCGTCCATGCCGACGGCGACAGCAAAAATCATCTCTACAGCAATGCGCTTCTGCCCGAACGTTTCGGCCGCATACGTGAATATGCACTGGGCAAAACTTCCGGAAAAGCCAACATACGCCGCAACCTTGAAGCGCTCGGCATCGATCTCGACGAAGAATCGATGAAGAAGGTCACCGAACGCATCATTGAACTGGGCGACAAGAAGGAAGTAGTAACGCAAGAAGATCTTCCCTACATCGTTAGCGATGTGCTGCATCACGACAATATGCAGGAAAACCAGAAGATCCGTCTGCTCAACTATTCTCTTTCACTGGCACAAGGCCTCAAGCCTGTCGCTACTATCAAGATCGAGATTGCAGACGAAGCCTACGAGCAGTCGGCTAGCGGCGACGGACAATATGACGCCTTCGTGCGTGCCCTTCGCAGGATTTACGCCGATCTCGGCAAGCCCTTCCCGATGCTTACCAATTATGCTGTTTCCATTCCGCCCGGAGGCCGTACCGACGCCTTCGTACAGACGGTCATCAGCTGGAACTTCGCCGGTGTGAACTTCAAGACGCAAGGCCTCGATGCAGACCAGACGGAAGCTGCCATAAAGGCGACACTCAAGATGCTCAACAAAATTGAACAGTGATTCCTAATTATAGCGTATATTCGCAAAGACATTTAATGAAAAGAAAGATATGAAACTGAAAATTGCAGTACTTCCCGGCGACGGTATCGGTCCCGAGATTATGGATCAGGCCATGAAATCCGTCAAGGCCATCAGTAAGAAATTCGGACACGAACTGAGTTATGAAACAGCACTTGTCGGCGCTTGCGCCATCGATGCTGTGGGCGATCCCTATCCAGAAAAGACACACCAGCTGTGCATGGAAAGCGACGCCGTACTCTTCGGTGCCGTAGGTGATCCCAAATATGACAACAATCCGGCACAAAAAGTACGTCCCGAACAGGGATTGCTGGCTATCCGTAAGAAACTCGGACTCTTCGCCAACATTCGTCCCGCAAAGGCATTTCCTTCCCTGCTCGACAAGTCTCCGCTGAAGAGAGAACTGGTGGAAGGTGTAGATTTCATCTGCATCCGCGAGCTTACCGGCGGACTTTATTTCGGACGTCCTCAAGGACGAAGCGAAGATGGCAATGTGGCTTATGACACCTGCATCTATAGCCGCGAAGAGATCGAACGCATCGTCAACCTCGCCTTCAATCTGGCTGAGAAACGCAAGAAGAAGGTCACGGTGGTTGACAAGGCAAACATCCTCGCCACTTCCCGCATGTGGCGCCAGATAGCTCAGGAGATCGCCGCCAAACATCCGGACGTGCAGACTGAATATATCTTCGTGGACAATGCAGCCATGCGCCTCGTGCAATGGCCCAAGAGTTTCGATGTAATCGTCACAGAAAACATGTTCGGTGACATTCTAACCGATGAAGCTTCGGTTATCACCGGCTCACTCGGCATGCTTCCCTCCGCATCTGTCGGACTGCACACTTCACTGTTCGAACCGATTCACGGATCTTATCCACAGGCTGCAGGCAAAAACATAGCCAACCCGCTCGCTACCATTCTGAGTGCTGCTATGATGTTTGAAGATGCGTTCCATCTCACTGCTGAAGGTGCGCTGATCCGCGAAGCTGTCGATGCTTCCATGAAGGCAGGCGTCGTCACCGAAGATATCTGCGACGGTGGCAAAGCTTACCACACCAGCGAAGTCGGCGATTGGGTAGCCAACTACATCGCAACGAAATAATTCCCTTCGGAATCCTATAATCGCCGGAATGCAATCTTGTGTTCCGGCGTTTTTTATGAATGACTCTCCCAGAAATGCGGCAACCTCTTCAACAGCTCGCATTTTTCTATGCATGGGTAAAATGCATTTGACGAATACTTTGAAAGCTTCCTGTATGGGTGAAATGTCCTTGGAGAGGCCTCGCCAAGTTCTCTGCACCGGGTAAAACACCTTGGCGAGTACTCGGGAATGTCCCTGCAAGAGTGAAAAGTGCTTGGCGAGTACTCTGAAAGCACTTTACAATGGGTGAAAAGTCCTCGGCGAGTGCTCTGAAAGCACTTTGCAACGGGTGAAGGCGCTCGGCGAGTACTCTGAAAGCACTTTGCAACGGGTGAAAAGTCCTCGGCGAGTACTCCGGAAGCACTTTGCACCTGGTGAAGGCGCTTGGCGAGTGCTCGGCAAGCTTCCTGCACTGGTGAAACGATTTTTCAGAGGTCTCGCAGTGCGTTTCACCCGGTGAAATGCATGAATATCCATTGTTACCAAGTTGGATCTTTGGATGAAAGAGATACATGGATTCTCTTGAAGTCCAAACGATTCTCTGCAAAAAGGAATTTCATCCTGCCACATTATTCGCCGTCAACTAGTTTCCTAAACGAACAGCAGCCGTTTTCCCTTACGTTTGCTGTCAAAAGATAAGCATTCGACCCTTTCAACATATCAAACATCTATAAATTCACCTCAAAAGCAAAATAATTGATAGAAAATAGCTATAAAAACAAAATAAACGATACATTTGCTGCGAAAAGCTGACCTTTCAGCTACACGAAAGATGATTCATTACATTTTATAAACAACATAACAACCATGGAATATTGGAACGAAGAATTTGAAACCATGCCGCGTCCGAAGTTGGAACAATTTCAGCTCGAACGCCTCCAGAAAACACTCGAATTAGCATCGAACATCCCCTTTTATCAGAAATCCTTTAAGGAAAAAGGACTGAAGTTCGACTGCGTCAAATCATTGCAGGATTTACAGAAGCTCCCCTTCACCACGAAGGACGATCTGCGCGACAACTACCCGTTCGGAATGTGCGCCATCCCATTGAAAGACTGCGTGCGCATCCACTCCAGCAGCGGCACCACGGGCAATCCGACTGTCGTGCTCCACTCCCGCAAGGATCTTGACGAATGGGCTAATCAGGTGGCTCGCGACATGTTCATGGTTGGGACACGCGACACCGACGTCTTCCAGAACACCAGCGGATACGGAATGTTTACAGGCGGACTCGGATTCCAGTACGGAGCCGAAAAATTAGGCTGTCTCACCGTCCCCGCAGGCGCCGGCAACTCGAAACGTCAGATCAAATTCATCCAGGATTTCGGCACGACCACCGTACATATCATCCCAAGCTACGCCACACGTCTTGCAGAGGTGATGTATGAGATCGGCGTAGATCCTCGTCGTGACACCAAGCTGAAACGTATGTTCATCGGTGCAGAACCTCATTCCGAAGAGCAGCGCCAGCGCATCGAACAGCTTTTTGGCATCAAGGCTTACAACTCCTTCGGCATGTCTGAGATGTGCGGACCGGGCGTTGCCTTCGAATGTCCCGAACAGAACGGTCTTCACATTTGGGAAGACTATGAAATAGTAGAAATCGTGGATCCAGCTACAGGCGAACCCGTTCCTGACGGTGAATACGGCGAACTTGTACTTACCACACTGCGTCGTGAAGCCATGCCGCTAATCCGTTACCGCACACACGACCTCACATGCATTCTTCCTGGCGACTGTCCTTGCGGCCGCACGCACAAACGTCTGGCTCGCTTCAGAGGCCGCTGTGACGACATGATCATCCTGAAGGGCGTCAACATCTTCCCGATTCAGATCGAAAAGATCCTGATGAAGTTCAAGGAGCTGGGCAACAACTTCCTCATCACACTCGACACCATCAACAACAACGACGAGATGCTGATAGAAGTAGAACTGAACGACCTGTTCACCGACAACTATCCTGTCCTCGAGAATCTGCGTAAGGAGATCACTCGCCAGCTGAAGGATGAGCTTCTGATCACACCGAAGCTGAAGTTCGTAACGAAGAACTCTCTTCCAAGTGCAGAAGGCGGAAAAGCAGTACGCGTGAAAGACTTGAGAAAGATCTGCTAAAGATCTGTTATAACATCGATCAAACGACTTTAAAACATCAGTACTATGACAGTAAATCAGATTTCTATTTTCCTGGAAAATAAATACGGCACACTGAACAACATCCTGACGCTGCTGGGAAGTGAAAACATCCGCATCATCGCAGCCACTGTGGCTGATACATCCGAATTCGGAATCCTCCGCATCATCGTAAGCGATCCGCAGAAAGCCAATGCGATCCTCAAGGAGCATAATGTGAACACCTATCTGACCGACGTACTCGCCATCACATGCGACTCGCAGGCCGGAAGCTTTGCCAACACACTCGCTTGCTTCACAAAGGCTGGACTGACCATTGAGTACATGTATTGCTTCTCGTTGAAAGGCAAGTCCATTCTGATTCTGAGAACCAACAACCGCGAAGCTGCGCGTGAAGTGATCCGCCGCAACAATCTTGGTTATATCAATGAAAACGACCTTGTAAATCTTTAGTGAGATGTTTGGCATTCAAGATCCCGGCATTTGGTCTGCATATCTGTTAATGATTGTATGCCTGCTGTTTTCCATTTGGTTCGGAATCCGGACCTGGAACAAAGAAGACAAGAACGATGAACAAGAGAACGAACAGAGTACGGACCCTAAAAACGAGGAATCATGAGTACCCTGACACTTGGCATCATCGTTATCATCTATATGTTCGTGCTCGCATGGCTAGGTTACTTAGGCTATCGGCGCACGAAGGATCAGAGTGATTATCTGCTGGGCGGCCGTAAGGTCAATCCCATCATCATGGCACTCTCTTACGGTGCAACGTTCATCTCCGCCTCGGCCATCGTCGGCTTCGGAGGCGTGGCAGCAACGTTCGGCATGGGAATCCAATGGCTCTGTCTGCTCAACATGTTCATGGGCGTCGTCGTGGCGTTCATCTTCTTCGGTCGCAGGACGCGCCGTCTCGGTGCCCGTCACAATGCCCGCACCTTCCCGCAACTTCTCGGACTGCATTACGAGAGCAAAACCATAAAGGTGTTCATTGCTACGGTCATCTTCATCGGAATGCCGCTCTATGCAGCGGTTGTCATGAAAGGTGGCGCGGTCTTCATCGAGCAGATGTTCGGTATGGATCTTCACGTGGCCCTGCTCATCTTCACGCTGATCGTGGCAGGCTATGTCATCACGGGCGGCATCAAAGGTGTCCTTTACACCGATGCACTTCAGGCCATCATCATGTTCGCCTGCATGCTCTTCCTCCTCTTCTGGTTCTATCATATCATGGGATTCGGATTCAGCGAGGGCAACCGTCAGTTGGGAGAGATATCCACCTTGGTCCCGGATAAGTTCAAGGCACTCGGCCATCAAGGATGGACGATGATGCCGGCAAGCGGTTCGCAGCAGTGGTTCACTCTGGTGACGAGCCTTATCCTCGGCGTGGGCATCGGCTGTCTGGCACAACCGCAGCTGGTAGTACGTTTCATGATGGTCGAGAGCACGAAGCAGCTCAACCGCGGCGTCCTCATCGGATGCGTGTTCCTGATCATCACGGTCGGAACGATCTATCACGTCGGAGCCCTTTCCAATCTCTACTTTCTGAAGACTGAAGGCGTGGTTGCCTCTGATGCCATCAAAGACATGGACAAAATCATCCCGCTCTTCATCCATAAGGTGACGCCGGATTGGTTCAGTGCTGTCTTCATGCTCTGTATCCTTTCCGCCAGCATGTCCACACTCAGTGCACAGTTCCACACGATGGGAGCTTCGTTCGGAGCAGACGTATTCTCCAAGCTCGGACGCAAGAAAGATCCGAACTCTTCGATGGGCGTCCGCACCGGCGTGCTTCTTGCCATCATCCTGAGCTACGCCATCTGCTACATGCTGAGCGACGGTATCATTGCACGCGGCACATCACTTTTCATGGGAGTCTGTGCAGCCACATTTCTTCCGGCTTACTTCTGCTCGCTCTATTGGAAGAAGACTTCCAAAGAGGCAGCCTTGGCAAGTCTTTGGGTAGGATTGCTGGCCAGTCTGTTCGCCATGCTCTTCCTCCACAAAGCCGAAGCAGCACCGATCGGACTCTGCAATCTTCTGACAGGACACGACACATTGATCGACACATTCCCTTGGTTTGCCATCGATCCAATTTTGTTCGCCCTGCCTCTGTCGGTGATCACGATCATTGTCGGGACCCTCGCCAAACCGAGAAAAGAGATAGAGAAAGATCATTGAATTTAATCTAAATAATCGTATTTTTGTACTAAACATTTTCATAATAGTTTTTTTCATGATCTAAGGTTAACAAACAGATTAAAGGTTGCCGAGAGGCAGCCTTTAATTATGTAAAGACCATCATCAATCACAGTGCTTCGAAAGAGGCTACGTTTCGGAAATATAAAAGATCACTTTTGTATTTCGATCAGCTTGCATTATCTTTGCCTCGAAATCCGAATACAAGGAATAAAGCAAACACATCTGAATGAAGATAGCATTTGATGCAAAGAGAGCAGCACAAAACAGGACAGGATTAGGGAACTACAGTCGATTCATCCTGCACCTACTCGCAACGTATGACGGGGATAATCAATATCTGCTTTATACGCCCAATCCTAAGAAGACGCACCTTCTGAACGATGTCTTCAAAAAGCCTCCTTTCTATCTTCGCCTTCCCTCCTCTCTATGGGCTCGCATGCGCTGGAGAAGCTGGGGCATGACAAACGACATGATAAAGGAAGATGTAAAGCTACTCCACGGATTGAGCAACCAGCTTCCGCTCAACATCAAAAAGGCAAAAGGGATTAAGAGTATCGTCACCATTCACGATCTCATCTTCCTCCGTTATCCGGAATGTTACAAACCGGTTGACCGCTTCATCTACAACTATAAATTCAGAAAAGCCTGCGAGAATGCCGACCGCATCATCGCCATGAGTGAATGCACCAAACGGGACATCATCTCCTTCTATCATATCCCTGAAGAGAAAATCGATGTCGTTTATCAAGGATGCAGTGAATTTTTCAGCAAACCTGTTTCTGAAGAGGTGAAAGAGGCCATCTGCAAGAAATATAAACTGAACAGACGCTTTGTCTTATCCGTAGGAACCATCGAGACGCGCAAGAATCTAATGTTGATGGCAAAAGCCTTGACGCTTCTACCCGATGATATCACTGTCTTTGCCATAGGAAAGCGAACGCCTTATGCCAACACCATTGAGGCCTATCTTAAAGAAAAGGGTCTGCAAAATCGTATGCGATTGGTCAGCGGCGTCTCGCCGGAAGAGTTGCCTACTCTCTATCAAACTGCGACAATGCTGGTTTATCCTTCACGATTCGAAGGATTCGGCATTCCTATGCTGGAGGCTTTGAGAAGCGGACTTCCTGCCCTCGGCTGTACAGGTTCCTGTCTGGAAGAAGCCGGAGGCCCTCATTCCATCTACGTTTCTCCTGACGATGAAAAGGCGCTTGCCGATGCTGTTCTCCGTATTTGGAACGATGAAAAGCTTCGTCAGGAGATGATCGAAAAAGGGAAACAGTTTGCCGAAAATTTCAATGAAAGACTACTCTTCGACAAACTAATGGGAATCTATAAAAAAACCTTAGAATCTTAACGCTGACTCTCAGAGCATATACCGGCAGTCGATGATGGGTTTGTCGGTCAAGGAATGGACATTTTTAAACTCCGGCCATGCCGTGGTGATGACCAAAGCCTCTGCCTCTTTCACCAGACTCTCGTAATCACTGACATAGTGAATCGGGAAATCGTAATGCGATTTGAACTCCTCAATCGCAATCGGATCATAAGCAGACAAATTTGTATAGCCGGCGCTGATCAGTTGGGCAATGATCTTGGCACTGGGCGTGTCGCGAACATCATCCGAACCGGGTTTGAATGAAAGCCCGAGGATTCCAAGCTTTACAGATTTGCAATCTCCAACAGCTTTGATGATACGCTCAGCAATAAACTTCGGCATGTTGTCGTTCGTAGCTATTACATTCTTCAGGATCTGTGCATCGAATCCGGCAGATTTTGTGACGGCATACAGAGCATTGGTGTCTTTCGGAAGACAATAACCACCATAACCGCAGCCGGGATATACATACGAAGCCATATTCGATTTGCCCCAGCGTCTGTCCAAATGAAGGATGCGGAAAGCCTCAGCCACATCAATACCTCCGATCAGATCGGCAATGACAGACATCTCGTTGGAATAGCTGATCAGAGTGGCCAGCAATGTATTCGACAAATATTTGATAAACTCTCCTGTGTTCAGCGAGACGCAGAAGACAGGAGCTTTCACAGTCGCATAGATTCCACGAACCACTTTCGCAGACTTCTCATCGCTTACGCCCAGAATAATTCGGTCAGCACCGATGAAATCACTCCAGCAATAACCTTCGCGAAGAAATTCGGGATTGTTCGCTATTCCAAACTTCTCTCCTATCCAGATACCTTTACTTTCTACGTAAGGAATGATCTTCTTCTCTGTTGTGGATGGCGGAACGGTTGATTTCACAACAAGCACACGGAAACGATCGTCCTTCACGGCTTCGATACTTTGATCGATGGCTGCGAAAAGATACGACAGATCCGCTTGACCGTCTTTACCGTATGGCGTTCCCACACAATAATAGACACAATCACTCTTTGCGATAGCTTCAGACAAGCCTTCTGGAGCGATCGGATGAAAACGCTGGTTTAAGTGACGTGTGAGAGCCTCGTCCAATCCAGGCTCAAAGAACGGAAGCCGTCCTTCGCTGATTGTCTTGAGACGTTCGGCATTAACTTCAACACCGTAAACCGTATGTCCGTATTCTGAAAAGCCGAGGGCTGTGGTCAATCCCACGAATCCCAAACCAAATACCGTGATTACCATTTGTACTCGCCCTCCTCGTTCTCTTTAAGGAATTGCAGGAAACGACCGACGCCCTCTTCCACCAAAATAGAAGGCGAATAATTTAATACGCGACGTGCTTTGTCGATATTCGGGCAACGACGTTCCGGATTGTTGGTGAGATATTCTTTATCGTGGGAAGTGGCATACACCACTTTACCCGTATATCCGAAGATTTTCTTTCCTGCCTCCACATAAATCTCTGCAAGACGCGAAATGCTGATTTCAGGAGCTTCAATTCCGATGTTGAAATAATCGTACGATCCATGAACGAGAATCTTTAGATATCCATTGATGGAATCGGCAATATAACAGAAGGTACGTGTCGGCGCACCGTTGGAAAGTATCTCGATATTGCGATTCTCCATGATGGCCAATGCGAAATCTGCCGGAACGCGCTTATCATTGATTCGCATGCCGGGACCATAATTATTGAACGGTCTGGCAACGCCGATAGGCATATTGAACTTCTGAGCAAAGAGCATACACATCGTCTCACCGAAACGCTTCGACTCATCGTAGCAGGCACGTGGACCTGTGGCGCAGACATAACCGTAATAGTCTTCCGAAGTGGGAACATGTTCAGGGTCGGGATTGCCATAAAGTTCGCTGGAAGAATAAAACAGGAATCCCCGGATCGGCTTCTCCTTGTAGAAGTCAAGCAGAGAACGCAGTCCCCAGATATTGGCATCGAGCGTCTCGATAGGATACTGACGGTAAAACATCGGAGAGGCAATCGAAGCCATATGAATGATGAAATCAGCTCGATCTGCTCCGGCTATATTTTCGATCTTGTCGCAGATGATGTCGAACTTCTCAATGTCGAACAGCGGATTCTTTTCCATCTTACGAATCCATTCAGGATAGCCCAGCATGAAATTGTCGAGAGCAATGACCTTCTTCAAGCCCAATGCTTCCGCTTTTTCCTGAAAAAAATTCATGAAATAATAACCGAGGAAACCTCCGCAACCGGTGATGAGAATGGTTGCATCTTTAAACTTTCTCTTTTCATCCAATGAAAGACCGGCAAACGTGTGCTCGATGTCTTGTGTCAAAATGTTGCTCATATCTAAGATCTGACTATGCTACTGTTCAAATTGAGCCACAAAGATAAGTTAATTAATCGACTTTCATTGACCTATGGTTTCTCAATCCACCATAGTTTCTATATTTTTGCACAAAATTAGACGTTAGATAATATGGCATCTTATGATATTCGTCCATTGCAGCTCCGCATGCTGAAGGTTCTTCTGGCCTTCGACAAGGTTTGCAAACAGCAGGGACTTCGTTATTGCATCATGAACGGCACAATGATCGGTGCCATTCGTCACAAAGGTTTCATTCCTTGGGACGACGATATGGATGTGGGCATGCCGCGTCCCGATTACGAGAAATTCATCACGAACTGTGCGGAGTGGCTTCCACAGCCTTACGAGTTTGTTTGCGGCGAGAATGATCCGCGCTATCCGCTGCCGTTCGGGAAACTGCAGGATGCCAGCACAACCTTGATCGAACGCAAACATCTGAGTTATCTGGGTGGCATTTATGTGGATGTCTTTCCCTTGGACGGCGTTCCCGATAACAAGCTGGTGCGCCGCTGGCATTTTGCGAAGTATGAATTCTACAAGCAGGCGCTTTATCTGGTCCATCGCGATCCTTACAAACATGGCCACGGACCTAGTTCATGGATTCCATTGCTGACACGAAAAATGTTCACGATGGAAGGACTTCAGCTCCGCATCCGCAACTTACTCCGGGAATATGATTACGAAGACTGCACGCATATCTCTGATTACACCGAAGGATTGTGGGGAGTCCGCAGCAAAAGCATCTATGGTCAATATGCGCCTTACACCTTCGAAGGCGAAACCATCATGGGCATCAAGCTATACGACGAATATCTGACGCTTACCTACGGCGACTACATGAAGATTCCGGACGGAGAGCACCAGCGTCAGCACAACTTTTATTATCTGGATTTGAACAAACCATACAGAGAGTTCAAAGAGGAATCACTTTAGCCACGGAACATCGCCTGAAGCCCAAAGAGCATTCAGATTATCCCGATCGCGCACCGTGTCCATGCATTGCCAGAAACCTTCGTGGCAATAGGTTTTCAATTGACCGTCACGAGCCAGTTTCTCCAACGGTTCGCTTTCGAAAGCTGTGCCATCGCCGGCAATGTAATCGAACACCTTATAATTAAGGACAAAGAATCCGCCGTTGATCCATCCCTGATTGATCTGAGGCTTCTCCTTAAATTCACGCACGTACTTATTCTCATCGATCTTCAATTCGCCAAAGCGAGCCGTAGGATGAACGGCTGTCACCATGGCCAACGTGCCGGAAGCTTTATATTCACGAACAAGTTCGGCAATGTTCACATTCGATACGGCATCGCCATACGTCACCATAAAATCTTCCTTTCCGATCAACTCTTTGAGACGCAGAATGCGACCTCCTGTCAGTGTGGAAGCACCCGTATCGACCAATGAAACCTTCCAGTTCTGTGGCCGTTCGTTGATATAACTGATTTTATTTTCCGCCAGATCGATGGTGAAATCGTTGTTGACGGTATAGTATTGCAGGAAATAGTTCTTGATGACATCCCCTTTATAACCCAAAGCGATGATGAAATCGTTGTAACCGTAGCGTGCATAATGATTCATGATATGCCACAAGATCGGTTTGCCTCCAATCTCAACCATCGGTTTCGGGATCAACTTGGTGTATTCCGAAAGGCGCGTTCCCAGTCCGCCGGCTAAAATGATTACTTTCATACGTTACAAGCTATTGATGAGTGAACAGATAAGTTCGATGTCGGCATCCGTCAATTGCGGATGGAGCGGAATGGAAAAAACCTCGTCATAGATTTTTTCGGTCACGGGCAGTGAATATCCGGAACGGAAATAGGTCAGCAGATGATTTGGGAAATACTGAATGCCGAACTGAATGCCGTTGTCATTGAAGAGCTGCTTCAACTGTTCGCGTTTGCCGTTCAGTACAAGGATCGGAAAGATATGCGGAACAATCTCGTCATAATTCATCTGAATGAGACGCACATTCTTATTATGAGAAAGAAGCGAGGTGTATTTCTTGACGATATACTGACGTTTGGGAGCAAATTCCTTATCAAGGCGTGATAACTGAACTCGTCCAATGGCGGCAAAAATATTGCTCATGTGATAACGGTAACCTTGCGCAACGACATCGAACACCCAGCTGCGTTCTCCTTTGTAGCGCTTCTCCGAATCCTTGCTGACACCCAGCAGACGCGCATCGCTTACGGCATCGATCGTCTCCGGGTCGGCAGTAAAAATGGCACCGCCTTCGCCGGATGTGATGTTCTTGATCCCGTCGAAGCTGAAGCAGATGACATCGCCGAAAGATCCAATCTTACGTCCCTTCAACGTGCTGCCAAAGGCATGTGCTGCATCTTCCACGATGCGCAATCCATGTTTCTTGGCAAAAGCCTGATATTCGTCTGCCATGACAACATTACCTGCATAATAGACCGGAAGAATCAGTTTGGTCTTCGGAGTGAGACGGCGCTCGGCATCTTTCAAATCCAGCGTGAGCGTGAGCGGATCAATTTCGCAACTGACGGGAATACAACCGGCGCCTGTGATGGCTTGATAGGTCGAGACAAAGGTGAATGAAGGCACCAGAACTTCATCGCCCGGATGTGTCACTGCCTGCACAGCCAGATGCAATGCTGCCGTACCACTGTTGACGCAGATGCAGCGGTAACCGCCGCCAATATATTCTTGCAGTTCCTTTTCGAACAGACCGACTGTTTCGCCCATGCCCAGATAACCCGAGCCTTCTATCACTTCTGCAACCGCTTTCGATTCAAGCGGTCCGACTACTGATTTTGATAATCTTATCATTGTGTTTGCGTTAGTTTATCTCCTTTATGAGGCGTAAAGATACAGTTTCTTGGCTATATGAAGATTCTTTCGCCTGCTCATCTTTCCAAAACTAGAGATTAAACAAAATAGGACAAAGGTTGGTTCAAAGCCTTCCGACCTCCCGATTATTATCAATAGGGTTCCTGTTGGTAATAAT
>CAZIVE010000034.1:12076-25516 GCA_964542435.1 uncultured Parabacteroides sp. | reverse complement strand
GTTGGTTAGAGCATCTGACTGTTAATCAGAGGGTCCTTGGTTCAAGTCCAAGAGGAAGAGCAAACAAGGAGATGTTGCGATAAGCAACGTCTCTTTTTGTTTTATATTATTATCTTTGCAGCATGGGAAAGAATAAACTGGCAAAGTTTGCAGAGATGGCAGAGTTCCGTCACGTTTTGCAATATCCATTTGCAACGTTGCAGGAAAAAGGATTCGATCTACAAAGTAAATGGAACGAATCTTTCTTCCACAACGATCATCCTATTGTGCTCGAATTGGGGTGCGGGAAAGGTGAATATACAGTGGGATTGGCCCGTCTCTTCCCGGATAAGAATTTCATCGGTGTGGATATCAAAGGCGCAAGAATGTGGACAGGAGCCAAAGACTCTACCGACATGCCTAATGTAGCCTTTCTCCGTACAGATATCGAGCTGATCAACCGGTTCTTTGCCAAAGGCGAAGTCGCAGAGATATGGCTCACTTTCCCCGATCCACAGATGAAAAAACTCAGCAAACGTCTGACTTCAACACGATTCATCCGCCTATATCAGCAGATTCTCGCAGATAAGGGCATCATCCATCTGAAGACAGACAGCCATTTCATGTTCACATACACTTCTGAGATGGTCAAGGCGAATCGTTTTACAGTACTCTTCTGCTCAGAGGATCTTTATCATAGTTCCCTTGAGGATCCTATTCTCGCCATCAAGACCTACTACGAACAGCAGTGGCTTGATCGAGGACTGAGCATCAAATATCTCAAATTCGTCTGTCCTCAGCAGGATGAACTTATAGAGCCGGACGTAGAGATAGAATTTGATCCCTACAGAAGCTTCAACAGAAGCAGACGTGGTGCTCCCAAGAAACAACAACAAGAAAATCTTATATAAATGTCTATCTATCCCAAACAAATTAAAGATGCACTCGCCAAAGTGCGTTATCCCGGGACGGGCAAAGATCTCGTCACCGCAGGAATGGTGGAAGATAATATCCGCATTGAAGGAAACAAAGTGAGCTTCTCTCTCCTATTCGAGAAAGAAAACGATCCCTTTATGAAGTCAGTCATCAAGGCTGCAGAAACAGCTATTCTCACCTTCGTCGATAAAGATATAGACATCAAAGGCAACATCACACCTGTCTTTCTGCATTCCATCCCGAAAGTGGAGAAATTGCTACCTGAAGTAAAAAACATCATCGCCATTTCATCGGGAAAAGGAGGCGTCGGTAAAAGCACCGTCGCAGCCAATCTCGCCGTTGCATTGGCTTTACAAGGATATAAAGTGGGACTTCTCGATGCGGATATCTTCGGACCTTCGCAACCCAAGATGTTCCATAAGGAAGACGCACGTCCAGTTGGCGTAGAGATCGACGGTCGACAGTTGATCGAACCTATAGAGAGCTACGGAGTGAAAATGCTCTCCATCGGCTTCTTTGTCAATCCCGGAGAAGCTGTACTATGGCGTGGAGCCATGGCGAGCAACGCTCTGAAGCAGCTCATCGGCGAGGCTAACTGGGGCACTTTGGACTATTTCCTTATCGACCTTCCTCCCGGAACCAGTGACATCCATCTCACGATGGTCCAAACGCTGGCCATCACAGGAGCCATTGTAGTAACGACACCTCAAGAAGTGGCTCTTTCTGATGCCCGCAAAGGTATTGCTATGTTTACGGAAGAAAAGGTAAATGTACCGGTGCTTGGGCTTGTGGAGAACATGTCATGGTTTACACCGGCCGAACTTCCGAACAACAAGTATTATCTGTTCGGGAAAGAGGGAGGCAAGCGATTGGCTGATGAATTTGGCATCAAACTGCTGGGACAGATTCCAATCGTACAGAGTATTTGTGAAGGTGGCGACAAAGGCGAACCTGTCGCACTGAATCCCGACAGCATTACGGGTGCTGCTTTCCGCGAACTGGCTGAAAATATGGTAGCACAAATAGAATACAGGAACGAACACATGGCTCCCACCGAGCGTGTTCAAGTAAACAAATAAAGCATCATGATGAAATTCAGGAACTCTCAATGGAGAGGCTGGGCACTATTCTGGAGCTTGTTCATCGGGATTGGTGCCATTGCCGGAGGCTGTGGAATGCTTGCAGACATCAGCGGACAGACTTTACGATTAGATACATTTCTTCCGATGATGCAAGTATTACCTTTTTCTGATTATCTGTTTCAGGATTTTCTGTTTTCAGGCGTAGCATTGATTGTTCTTATTGGAGCGACCAATCTCCTGGCCTTCTTTTCTCTTCTCGCTCGAAGGAACTTCGGAATCTCCTTCAGCATCGTCTGCGGGATCATCCTTATGGTGTGGACAGGCATCCAATTTCTCATTTTTCCATTGAATGCACTTTCACCTCTTTATTTCCTTTTCGGATTACTTCAGATTGTGACTGCAGTCAAGCTTCGCAGAAGCGATGTCTACGAACATCGGAGAAACAGTCACCACTCCATGTTCTAATCCATAGGAATTCGCAAGCGACAAACCAACAAGAAAAGGGTCAAGATTATACTCCGGCACGCTGGAATTATCATCTTGACCCCTTTTTATGTACTTTTCCATCACAAAGTCACAATCTCGACCCTCAAATTTGAATTCTGGCTTCCCAAAATGGAAATTTGCCCCCTAAATTGAGATCCCTGGACGCCGGAATGGCGATTTAGACCCTCGGATTGGCTTCCCTGCGTCCCGGAATGGCAATCTCGACCCCCAAATCTGGATTCCGGCATCAAAAAGTTGTGATCCGAGCCCCCGAATGAGTTCCCTGCGCGCAGGGAAGTAAAACCCACCCTCTTTGATGAAGGTTCTTCCATGCCGAAGTTGCCATATAGAGGCGAGGGAACAAGAATTTTCCTCAAGGAATACTCTAATGAGCCCTCGTAACAATATAAACGCCGCCCTAAACGGTCTGCAGGTCATACTCGTAAGCCTTCAAAAGTTCGGGATATTGATTTGAGAACGCGAAGATACCAGCGGATCTTTTATCTCTGCCTGCTTCATCAAAGAATTCGGAATCATTCCATTCGCGAACTTCAAACCTTTCACGCTTCCCTTCGGCCATACGTCCGGCAAAGCCGGCAGCAAATGGCGCGCTCCGTCTTGACTCAGCAGAAACATCTCGGCTATTCCGGCCATGAATCCGAAATTCCCATCAATTTGGAAAGGCGGATGTACATCAAAAGAATCCCGTAGGAAGCAATAGAATATTAGGGAATCACAAACTTTTGTCGGAGATGATTTGACGAGGAATCCAACATAACGACATAGAAACCCGGATGGACTGACAACATCAGATTACTTTCGCCAGCAGGAATATCCCTTGCAAAAACCGTCCGTCCCGATAAGGCAAGGACTCTGAGAGAGGCATGTTCTGACGTCCGTATCGTCAACTGCCTTCCCGAGATACGCAATGCAGGTTCTACAAAGGTATTCTGATTAGAAGTAGCCACAATCACAGGTTCTTTATCTCTTCTCAATTCAGACGGAATGAACATGCTTTTGCGGGAAAGATCGGATCCGGAAACATCCACGACAAGTTCCGTCGCCTCTTTTGTCTTGATGAAAAAGGCTGTATAGGGAGGAATGACTGAATCGGAACTGAGAGGAAAAGTCTTATAAGAAGATCCATCAAACACATAGATGCTGTCACCCAATCCCTCGTTATGCGAGATCTTGTTCAACGGAAGAGGAGCCGGCAACGGATTACCACAAAGGAACCAGCCTTTATTCTCTTCGGAAGCAGACGAGGCAGAAGCGAAAGGGATCGAGATTCGTCCTTCTCTTCCAAAATGAGTCCCGACAGCCGAATCATGGGAGGAAAAAGTAAGCATCTGTTCGGTTGCCCCTTCGTCCAACGCGATCAAATAGCCATGACCCGCTTTGAGAATCGGGACATCCAGCTGTAAATTATTGGCAGAAATGACCTCCCAGTTTCCTTCACATTTTCCTGTCCGGGCACGTTTCTCACCATTATAGTCTTTCAGATAGAAATAATTACCAGAGCCTTTGAAGGTATCATCCTGAAACGTCAGATTGGAAGGAAGACCATCCAAATAGACGTCGAAAGGGAAAGAGATAAAATACCATGAGCCCTTGTGATCGAAGCTCCTTGAGATGCTCACCTTCCCGCTTAGATTCAATTCGCCTGAAGAATGGAGAGATCCCAAGTTAGCAGTATCATTGGAAAATATACGGAGGTTTTCGGCCTTCAGTTTCGCATTCTTCGCAATTGTCACACTTCCTGGGCCGATATATAGGTTCTTGCATGCCGCAGTGGAATCCACTGATATATCTTTCATGATTAAGGCATGACGATTGGACGGCACATAGTCCGTCCACTTTGATTGATCATTCCAGCTACCAGGCAAACAAAAGCATGAGAACAGATAGGTTTTAGCAGATAGAAGGACGCTATCAATCAAGAACGATGCGTTAGTCCCAGACTCGCTCATCTTATAAGCATAGAGTCTGACACCATAAAACGGATTGCGAGTAACGGGAACATCTATACCGTAAAAGCCGGTCTTTGAATCAACAGGACAATAATATGTACCGATTGCCATGTTGTCAGCATCTAAAGGAGCCACCTTCAAAGAACACCGACCTGCTTCATAAGCAGCAAAACGTAAATGGACCGTAAAGTCCAAATACCTTAGTCTGCTATTGTCATAATCTAATGTAACCGTTTGGTTGTTGAAAAGTCTGAGAGATACATTGCCGCCCTGCTTATCAAAGACAGGATCTAACGAACGCGCATCGATTGTCTTCAAATCGCTGCTCGATGAATATTTCCAATTATCCCTTGTGCTATTCTCAAAAGTTTGGACGAGGAACGTGTCTCTAACAACAGGGTTATTAGCACTCTTCGCAAAAGAGTACCAATTATAACAATCTTCCAATGACTGGGAATAGGCGGTCCCGAAAGGAAGGGACACTGCCATACTTAAAATAGGAATCCAGGTAAAAATAATAATCTTCATAGCTAATTTGGTTTATCGTTGTTTGCAAATGTAATCCTTAAATCCGAAGTATCCAAGGATTTGCCTCAGCAAAAGAGATTATCATCCGGCAAACATTCAAAATCACCCAATATAGGATTGTCTGCCGGATAATAACAGAAATAAAACGCTCTTACTCTTTTCAGCGAAAGAGGAGGCGTCCAGAACGAGCGGTTACTTTACGAATATCTTGTATTCCCAAGCCTTCAATGTAGTTGGAACGGATTCGGCCTTTGCATTCTTTCCCTTGAAATAATCGTGGTAAAGGCCTTTCGGAGCTTTGCTCGTGAACTTCACGGCTGCTTCTTTGGGAGAGAGATTCAGCATGACCAGAATCGTGTTGCGTTTATCGGAACGAGAAAAGATGTACACCTGCGAATTCGTGGCCGGGAAACGGACAACAGGAGCTCCATCGCCAGCCCGTAATGCAGGATAAGAATGTTTCAACACATTCAGTTGTTTATAAAATACGGTCCACTCATTGTTCGTAAAATCCGGAGCCTTATCCTTTTCGAAGAACTTGATGGCACGATTAAGTCCAACCTCCTGACCGGTATAAATCAAAGGCATTCCCGGCCAAGTATATTCCAGAACAGCGAAAGCTTTCACGCCATCGCCCAGCCGATCGAATTCCGTACCTTCCCAGGAATTCAGATCGTGATTGGTGATATGATTCATCAAGTACGCACCTTGAGGAAATACGGAATCTTGATGAGCCTTTAACGAATCGAGTGAGAACTGAGCATGGACACCTTTCTTCGCAATGTCAGCCATGAGATTCTTCAACGGCCAGTTGTAGCACATATCAAATGCAGCTTGCGTCAGATCCGGTTTTTCAGCCTCAGCCAGCATGAAGACAGGCTTGATCTTATCGAATTTTTGTCTGGCATCGTTCCAGAAATCCGTAGGAACCTCCATGGCAACATCGCAACGGAAGCCGTCGATGTTCGTCTCCTTCAGCCAATATTCCATAGCATCTATCATATCACGACGCAGATTCTTATTGGTATAATCCAGCTTATAGGTATCGTTCCAGTTGTACGGATGTATCATGGCGCCCACACTATCCTTCACATAATAATCCGGATGAGCTTTCACCCAGACGTTGTCAAGGCCGGTGTGATTGGCAACCCAATCCAAGATTACTTTCATGCCCAAAGAATGTGCTTTGTCAACCAGCGACTTGAAATCAGCCAACGTTCCGAATTCCGGATTCACTTGAGTATAATTCTGCACTGCATAATAACTTCCGAGCGTGCCCTGACGACCTTCCAGGGAAATAGGATTGATAGGCATGATCCAAAGGATATTTACGCCCAACGATTTCAATCGCTGTAAATGTTGAGTAAAGGCATTGAATGTACCTTCGGGTGTGTACTGACGAATGTTGACCTCATAGATAACCGCATTCCGGGACCATTCGTTATGATTCACTTTGGTTGGCTTTTCTGCAAAAAGGCATTGAGCCACACACAGACTGATAAGAACAGATAAAAAAAGGCGTTTCATAATCATTGAAATATAGTTTTAGCGAAAAAAAAGACGTTAGCAAAATTACTCAGAGACGCGGGCCACTGATTTGATGTTCTTAATCTTGGATAATGTCACACACATCTTCTGGATGTCTTCGACATCATGGACCTTAATTTTAATTTTTCCTTCAAAAACGCCATCTTTTGCCTCGATGACAAGACGCATGATATTCACATTGAAATCATCCGAAATCGTTTTAGTAATTGTGTTCAACATTCCGATGGAGTCAATGCCTTTCACTTCGAGTGTAGCTTCGAAAGAGGCAAACTTATGACTGCTCCATTCCGTATTTAATATTCGCTCACCGAAACTACTCTTCAAACGCGTGGCGATAGGGCACGATCTTTTATGCACAATCACATTCCCATCATCATTGATAAAACCTAAAGCTTCATCACCGGGAATCGGTTTGCAACAATCTGCAATGATATAATTGCGGTCGAAGCCTTCATCACGAAGAATATAAGGTTTCGATCGGTCTATGGTCTCTTTCTTGGCAACTTTCACTGCTACATTAGCCGTCGCAGCCGTCTCTTTCTGCTCCTCTTTCTTGGAACTCTTGTCTTTGTCCTTCTTGCCTCCTACACCCAAAGCCTCCTTGACATAGTGAAAGAAGACATTCTCCGTCTTATCTCTCAGTACCTTCTTCAGATTCTCAGGCATTGACACCTGACCTTTCTGAATGGCGCAGAAGAACTCTTCCCGGCGCTGGAATCCATTATAAACGCAAAGCTTATCAATATTCTGCGTTGTCGGTTCCCATCCGGCACGGCGGAAAGCATCAAGGACTTTCTCTTCTCCTAATCGAGCTGTCTCGCGACGTGCTTTCTTGAGTACAGAGTCAATGCGACTACGCGCTTTTGCCGTCGTAACGAAACTCAGCCATTCAGTCTGCGGTTCCTGGGAACGGGATGTCAGTATTTCTACCTGATCGCCGCTTGCCAAAGGATGGCTCAACGGTACCAATTTGTGATTGACTTTGGCTCCGATACATTTATTTCCGATATCTGTATGAAGTGCATAAGCAAAGTCAAGTGCGGTGGCATTCTGTGGCAATGTCTTGATATCACCTTTCGGAGTAAAAACAAATATCTCAGACGAGAAAAGATTCAGTTTGATGGTATCAAGAAAATCCAACGCATTCGGATCCGGACTTTCCAGAATTTCCGTGATGGTCTGCAACCATTTATCCAGCTCGGTATCCTCTTCGACATTACTCTCCTTGTATTTCCAATGGGCGGCAAAACCCTTCTCGGCGATATCATCCATACGGCGGCTACGGATCTGGATCTCGATCCATTGTCCGTCAGGACCCATCACCGTGAGATGAAGAGCCTGATAGCCGTTTGCTTTGGGTCGGCTCACCCAATCGCGGATCCGATCGGGACGAATACGATAAATATCTGTAATAGCCGAATAAATATCCCAACACTGATTCTTCTCATCAACTCCAGGTAGCGGATCAAAGACGATTCGTACCGCATAAATATCATAGATATCTTCAAAAGCGACGTGCTTGCTCTCCATCTTATTCCAGATGGAATAGGCAGACTTCACGCGAGCTCGCATCTCATAATGCAAACCCATCGCTTTGAGTTTTTCATTGACAGGAGCAGCAAAATGATCGAAGAGTTTGTTACGACTCTCTTCCGTAGCTTTCAGCTTTTCCTTGATCATATCATATTCCTGCGGGTGATCGTATTTGAAGCTCAGCTCCTCCAATTCCGATTTAATGGTAAAGAGACCTAATCGATGCGCTAAGGGGGCATAAAGATACAAGGTTTCTCCTGCAATCTTGAACTGTTTTGCCGGAGGCATCGAGCCAAGCGTACGCATATTGTGCAATCGGTCTGCTATCTTAATCAGAATGACACGGATGTCATCACTCATGGTCAGCAGGAGCTTTCGGAAGTTCTCAGCTTGGGCGGATGCCTTTTCACCGAATATACCGCCAGAGATCTTGGTCAGTCCATCCACGATCTGTGCGATCTTATCGCCGAACATATCACGGATGTCTTCAACCGTATATTCCGTATCTTCTACCACATCATGCAGAAGTGCCGAACAGATCGAGGTCGATCCCAGTCCCATTTCACCACACACAATCTTGGCGACTGCAATAGGATGCATGATATAGGGTTCACCAGAACGACGTTTCACTCCGGCATGAGCCTGATTGGCAAAATTGAAAGCCTTTGTAATTCGATCGATCTTACGACGGTGATTGGAATGGATGTAGATATCAAGCAGTTCGTTGAAACCATTCTGTATCATCTGATCATCAGGAGTGAGTGGTCTGGATGGTTCAGCAGCAACAGATCCCTCTTCATGTGCAGCGGATGGTTCCTTCACATCAGCTACTACTTTGGGAAGCAGTTCAGGCACCTCAGAATGGGATTCCACAGCAGGAGTCACCTCTGTAGAGATCTTTTCCAAGTCGTTGGCAGCATCTTTCTGCTGGAGAGACTTTTCTGATTGGAGTGGTTCCTGATCCGTAGTGTTCATGGTTCACTTATGTTCTTGTTAATCTATAACCATCGCGACAGACAACAAAGGATATTACGATCGTGCTTAAACAGCCCTTAACCCTTTCTATCTCTTCGCTATTTGATGCAAAGATATATATAATTCCCTACTTATCCTACAGGTATCTTAATTACCTGACCGGCTTTTATCATGGAATTATTCAGTCGATTGACCTTTTTCAGAGCATTGGCTGTCACGCCGTGATAACGTCTTACGATGGATGAAATGGTATCACCTGAACGAACCTTATACGTCACGAAGCCTTTACTATTCTTCTTCTTTGAAGACGAAGACTTGCTGCTTTTCGTCGTAACGGTAACTGTTGGTGTATTATCTGCCAATTCCTCATTATCTTCTTCCGGCGATACATATATATATATACGTTTCCCTCGGCTCACTCGATTGCTTCGCAGATGATTCCATCGTTTCACCTCACTGGCTGTCACGCCATAGCGGTCGGCAATCCTTGCCAGTGTATCGCCACGACGGACGACATGTGTAATTCGCTGCGGCTCTTCAAGAGCCTGCTTCTGCTGAGCGATCAGCGTTCCGGGAGCATCAGGCTGATAAGCAGCCAATAATTCTGCCGCTCTATGTTTATAAATAGTATCCGTTTTATCTGCAAAGGCATACGTTCCAGAAGCCGGGAGTCTCAATACGCGCTTCTCATAACTTCCAGGCACGATATCGTGAAGATATTGCGGATTCAAAGCCCGTAGTTCCTCAATGTCCAAGTTCAGGACTTCAGAGACCTGGCGAAGATGAAGATAGTTGTCCACAAGCACCGTATCCGTAGCGAGCGGAAGACTGGTCTGCATAGGACAGATATTATGCTCGCAATAATAATTCATGATATAATTGGCGGCGATGAAGAGAGGTACATACGAACGGGTTTCACGAGGCAGATATGGGAAGATGGTCCAAAAATCGGTTTTACCCCCCGAACGGCGAATTGCCTTGTTGACATTGCCTGGGCCACAGTTATACGATGCGAGAGCGAGACTCCAATCGCCATAGACATTGTAAAGCTTCTGCAGATATTTGCAAGCCGCTTCAGTGGATTTCTCAGGATCTCTTCTGTCATCCACCAGACTATTCACCTCCAATCCATAGTTTTTACCGGTAGGAAGCATAAACTGCCAAAGGCCCGATGCACCGACGCGTGAGACAGCCAAAGGATTCATGGCACTTTCAACAACGGTAAGGTATTTCAACTCCAATGGAAGATGATATTTGTCAAGAGTCTGTTCAATCATCGGGAAATAGAAGTCTGCCATGCCAAGCATATAACGGACCAATTCGCGGCGGCGAGAAGCATAAAGATCGATGCAATCGCGCACGATACGGTTGTAAGGCAACGGAATAAGATGGGGCAAACGCTTCAAACGTTCCTGATAGATAGAATCAGGGAACTGGATATTTTCTACATCGTCATGGCAATAGTCGTCTTTCTTCGAGAAATACTGGACATGCCAGGAACGTAAAAGGCTATCGACGTTCGCATCCAGACTCTCAGGAATGACGCCGACCTCTTCCTCAATGGAATCGGTCGTCACCGTCGAATAGGTCTGGGCTGCTGCGCCCATAGATATCGTACAGAACAGAATCAACAAATACTTTTTCATCACTTCCAATTAAAATACAAAGCTACAGTTCAAGCCGTAGCTCATTGGTTGATAGCGTGATTTCGGCATCACTTCAGGAGACCAATGCATGGACAACTCCGGCGTGATATCGAAATCAAACAATTGAGCATCTACATACGCATCGATGATAGAGATGGCATATACGCCAACCGTGATCATAATACTTAGATCGCGATAGCGCCGGAAGTAATCTTTCTTCCTCTTCAATGCCGATTGGAAGCTGGTGTTATTAAGATAACTCGAAACAGTAGTACCGGCTGGCACGTAATTCACCCAACTTCCGTAATTTTCCTCAGAAACGCTATGCTCCGAGTCATACATAATGTCGAAATAGGCATTGTAGTAGTCTCGGTAGTTCTTGTTATTCCAAGTCACGGCATAATAACAAGCCATCAGTCCGCCATAGACGATCGGCAGTTTCCAATATTTCCGGTTATAGATCTGTCCCAAACCGGGAACAAGAGAATACCAAACCGCTCTTTGCGGATCCGGTTTGAAAGGAGTTGCAAATTGCTTCATTCTCGGCAGCATCAAAGAGTCGCCGAAAGTAGAAGCTGCAAGGAAGACAGGTGTATTGGAGAGCTTGATGTTCGTCCATTCTTTTCCTGCCGGGATTCTCAATTCGCCACCGGGTAAAGAAACCTTGGCCTGTCCTTTTGGCCAAAGGTACTTGGCTGAATCAATAGCGGAAGCTTGTTTCAATGAATCCTCCACTGTGATTGCAGGCAGGGCTTTACCGGGTTTCTGCGCACTCATCGATGCATAACCGCACAAAAGCACTAGCAGCGAAACGATAATCCGTCCTTTCATTCCTTAAGTTTGTCCAGCAACGCCATCACCTTTTCCAGTTCCTCCTCTGACGCAAATGGGATCGTTATCTTACCTTTGCCCTTGTCATTACAAGTAAGCTGTACTTTCGTCTGGAAGAAACCGGAGAGTTGGTCGCGCAACTGATTATATTCCTCAGGCAGCATCACATGATGTTTCTTTCTGAGAGGTTTGTCATCCGGCGCAACTCCCGCTACAATATCACGAGCCAGCTCCTCGACACTTCTCACTGAAAGTCCTTCGGATAATATCTTCTCATAAAGCTTGAGCTGGATCTTCGGATCGTCAACAGCCAACAGGGCACGTGCATGTCCCATGTCTATCTTACGGTCTTTGAGACCCATCTGAATCTCTGCGGGCAATTTGAGAAGACGAAGATAGTTGGCTATCGTCGCTCTCTTCTTTCCCACTCTTTCACTAAGCTTTTCCTGAGTCAGTTCATAATTCTCGATCAGTTTCTGATAAGCCAACGCAATCTCTATAGAATTAAGATCCTCACGCTGTATATTCTCAATCAGAGCCATCTCTACGACATTGTCGTCGGCAGCCGTACGAATATAGGCAGGGATTCTTTCGAGCCCTGCGATCTGCGAAGCACGCCAGCGACGTTCGCCGGAGATGATCAGATATTTGTCTGTTCCAACCTCCTTCAACGTGATGGGCTGAATGATTCCGAGAGCACGTATAGAAGCAGCAAGTTCGTTGAGCGCCTCCTCGTCGAAGACGGAACGGGGCTGGTTGGGATTGGGCTGAATCTTGCCAATCTCAATCTCGCTTATTTGAGATGAACCGGCCGTTTTCAGGTCGTCCATCGAAATCAGAGCCTCTAATCCGCGGCCGAGAGCCGCACGTTTTACTGTTGCCATGACTTATTCTTTTCAATCAATTCCTTAGCGAGCTGCATGTGATTGATCGAACCTTTCGATTCAGGATCATATAACAGCACAGGCTTTCCATAGCTGGAAGCCTCGCTCAATTTCACATTACGCTGAATAACGGTTGTGAACACCAACTCGCGGAACGCTGACTTAACCTCCTCATAGATCTGATTGGCCAGGCGCAGACGTGAATCGTACATCGTCAGCAGGAAGCCCTCGATCTCGAGTGAAGTGTTCAGCTTCGACTTGATGATCTTGATCGTATTCAACAATTTACTAATTCCTTCCAATGCGAAGTATTCACATTGTACCGGAATCATAACAGAATCGGCTGCTGTCAAAGCATTGACAGTGATCAATCCCAATGATGGAGAACAGTCGATCAATATATAATCGTAGCCCGATCTCACCGGGTCAAGCACTCTCTTCATGATCTGCTCGCGATTGTCCATGTTGAGCATCTCAATCTCGGCACCGACCAAATCTATATGCGACGGAATGATGTCAAGACCTTCTACCACGCTCTTCATGATAGCGCCCTGCGCATTCTCTCCATTCACAAGACATTCGTATATCGAAAGCTTAACCTGTCGGATATCAATACCTAAACCCGACGACGCATTCGCCTGTGGATCGGCATCAACCACCAGTACTTTCTTCTCAAGCGCCGCTAATGATGCGGCCAGATTGATGGTTGTAGTTGTCTTGCCTACACCACCTTTCTGATTAGCCATAGCGATTATTTTTCCCATATTTTCCTTTCTTTGTCGCGCAAAACTAAACAATATCAAACAAACAAAACAGCACGAATCCAAAAGAATGGCACTTCTGTTGATAAATCGCCTTTTCTGTTGATAACTTGCAAAATTACACTTTTGCGCCGAATCAGCAAACTCTTTGCGTTAAAGATATCCTAAAAACCTTTATCTAAGGCTTATGCCCACGAGCATTTGAATGCATGTGGGCTTTTTTGTCTATCTTTGTTCCCAATTTATAGATAATATGGACAATCAAAGACCTCTTATACTGA
>CAZIVE010000034.1:0-11976 GCA_964542435.1 uncultured Parabacteroides sp. | reverse complement strand
TATCTTTGTTCCCAATTTATAGATAATATGGACAATCAAAGACCTCTTATACTGATTACCAATGACGACGGCGTGGAAGCAAAGGGCATTCGATGCCTGACAACTGCCTTGCACGACTTAGGCGACATCTTTGTCATGGCACCTGACGGACCAAGATCCGGAATGGGAAGCGCCATCACTTCGCTGAACCCGATCCGTTACGAAGAGTTATACAAATCCGATACCATGACGATCTGCAGTTGCACGGGAACGCCGACCGACTGCATCAAATTGGCCATCAATACGGTTCTCGATCGGAAACCGGATTTGGTAGTAGCGGGAATCAACCATGGCGGAAACATGGCGATCTGCGTTCATTACAGTGGAACGATGGGCGCCGTAGCGGAAGGATGCATCTTCGGTGTTCCATCTTTGGGCGTTTCTCTGCTCGACCATCACAGCGATGCCGACTTTGACGAATCCTGCCGCCTCGGACGAAAGATTGCCGAGCGGATTCTGAAAGAGGGTTTGCCCCACGGCGTATTTCTCAATCTGAATCTTCCGATCACGACCAAAGTGAAGGGATTGAAGATCTGCCGACAAGCTGCGGGTCGATTCGTGGAGGAATTTGTCACGTCGAAAGACGGCCAAGGCAAAACGGTATTCTGGCTTACGGGACATTTTCAGAGTGACGAGCCGATTCTTCCGGACAATGACATGAATATGCTTCATGAAGGTTATGCTTCGCTCGTCCCATGCAAGATCGATCTCACCGACTATGAGCTGATGGATAAGCTGCAAGATTGGGGAGAATAGAAGGAACACAAAACATCAACAGGAATGAAATATTATCTGATAGCCGGCGAAGCGTCGGGCGATCTTCACGCTTCCAATCTGATGAAGGCGCTGAAAGGGCTGGATTCCGAAGCAGAGTTCCGTTTTATCGGCGGCGACCTCATGAAAAGTGTTGGCGGATCGATGATGAAACATTTCCGCGAAGTGGCTTACATGGGAATCATTCCGGTCATCAAACATTTGGGTGTTATCATGCGGACAATGGGCGAATGTCAAAAGGATGTCCGTGACTTTCATCCCGATGTGGTAATTCTAATCGATTATCCGGGATTTAACCTGAAGATGGCGAAGTTTGTCAAGACCCAGCTTCATATTCCTGTACATTATTATATATCTCCCAAGATCTGGGCTTGGAAACAATACCGAATCCATGCTTTCCGTAAATATGTGGATCGCATGTTCTGCATTCTGCCTTTTGAGCCTGCCTTTTTCGACAAGCTCCATTACAAGGTTGATTATGTTGGAAATCCATCTGTTGACTCTGTGGATGAATTTTTCCATGCTCTTCCTAAGGAAAACGTAATCGCAGAAGATAAGCCTGTTTTGGCACTGCTGGCCGGAAGTCGGCGTCAGGAAATCAAGGACAATCTTCCCGCGATGTTGGAAGTTGCCGAAGCTTTTCCACAATACCAAGCCGTGATTGCCGGTGCTCCCGCCATCGATCCCGATTATTATGCACTCTTTACCAAAGGTAAAGAGATACGTATCGTTTACAACCAGACCTACTCGTTGCTTCACGAAAGTAGTTTTGCATTGGTTACATCCGGCACGGCGACACTCGAAACGGCACTATTCAGAGTTCCACAGGTCGTATGTTACTATTTTCCGGGCGGCAATCTGGTGAATTTCGTCTATCGTCATTTCTTCCATGCGCCCTATATTTCACTGGTCAATCTGATCGCAGGTCGTGAAGTGGTTCAGGAATTGTTCGGAGGACGTTTCACGGTTCTCAACATCAAGCGCGAACTGAGCCGTCTCATCACCGATTCAAACTACAAAGGCCAAATGCTTCAAGGTTATGACGACATCATTCATACGTTAGGAAAGCCTGGCGCATCCAAACGTGCAGCTGAACTGATCTTTGAAGCTATCAAGAAGAAATAAACGATCTCTGCCATCTTCTCTTTCCTTTTTTTCTTTACCTGTCGTGGAAATTATCTTTCACAACAGTGAATTTGTTGCCGATCTAAGGAAGGAAAATGTTTTAACCATGGTTGAAACTTTCTGAGACTATTGAGAAAATAATTTTTAACCACGGTCAAAACATTTTTCAACCATGGTTAAAACTTTTTATTTCATTGAAGGAAAAAATTATTACAATGTCGTGCAACGTTTCTCAAAGGAATTGCATCTATTAGATAAACGAAACATACAACTATATTGTCTGCATCATTTTTATTTTATCATTAACTTCATGAAGGGAAAGGCGCATCGTGAGACGCGCCTTCTTTAGTTATAGCTGGGAGCAAAGACTTAGTTCAAGCTGTATGATGTTTTCTTTTCAGAGTCAACCAATTGTCGAGCTGTGTAAAGAAAAAGAAGAAAGAGCCGGCTGAGGCCAAGACAAAAATCATGTATACATAAGATTTGTTGGTGGCTATCGTTGTCAATCCGCTTCCATATTGGTTGAAGAGAAAGAGAGCGCCGATGATAAGGAGCACATACACGCAAAAACCGACAATAAAAACAAGAGCCGAGGGCGACTGTGAAACATGGATAGACGCTGTCTTCTGTTTTTCCTTGAAGATAAGCTGCATGATATTTCCGCTCAATTCCTTTGAAGGCTGTTCTAAAGAATCCTTCATCAGGTTACGCGTTATTTGATCTAATTCTTCTTCTGTTTTCATAACATTTCGATTTTTGCTTTGTGAGTCATCTGTTCAATCTCTGCATAAAGATGCTTTCTTCCTCGGAACAGCTTCACCTTTACATTAGAACCCGAAAGTCCTGTGATTTGTTGTATCTCCTCGATAGAAGATTCTTCAAGATAATACAATGTCAAGAGAAGCGCTTCATCCGAAGGGATCTTTTCCATTGCTTTTGTTATCAGTTCATGGCGATCTTTATTCTCAAGCATAGCCGTTGCCGAATCTGTTTCATCTTCCGTGATTTCAGAAGCCGGAACGTCATCGATGTCCGTTGTATAATTTTGCTGACGTTGAGCAGATATGGCCGTATGATAGACAATTCGATAGAACCAAGTGGAAAACTTGCTGTTTCCTTGGAAGCCGGCAAGCGAACGATACATTTTCAGGAAGGAATCCTGAACAGCCTCTTCTGCTTCTTCGCGATTGCCGAGAATACGATAAGCCAAGTTGTAGGCCATCTTCTCATACTTCGCGACGAAGCAGGAGAAGCTTTGCACGTCTCCTGCCAGAATCTGTTGAATCCACTTTTCTTCTTCCATCACCTACTACACCTCAAACTTGCGAGGTTCGTCGAGTTTCTTCTCTGCTTCAGCTTCCTTCGCTTCAAGCTTACGGGCTACCAGGAAATAGATCACATAAGCGACTCCGCCAAATAAAACCGTGACTGCAGGAACAGCAAGGTCTGCAAAATCACTATCATCAGGAATGTAAGGCATGATGCAAAGTCCGATGATTAAACCGATCGAGAATCCAATCAGCACCAATCCGTTACGTAATGCCGAGAACCGATTCGGATTTCTTCTGGGTGCTTCCGGCTGATCCAAAGGCATTCCATTCTCAATCAGCTTCATCCTTTCTTCATGCTTCGACTTTATCGACATGGAAGTTGCGACAATGGCGAGGACAAGCGGCAAACCTACTGCACAGAGAATACCCATAAGGGGAATAATGTTTCCATCCATAACTTTATGTTTTTAATTGTTTATACTTTTGTTCAGTAATATGACGCACGTTTTCGAAATTCGGTTACAACTAATTGAACAAAGTTACAAGAATTCTTCTTTTTTTTCGATGGCTCGCGTCTCAGTTCTTACTGATCGTTTGCTTATAAGACGCAGCGATAAGAAAAAAGGTTACAAGAATAGGCAATAAAAAAGCCCCCATCTTTTGGATGAGAGCTTTGTTATTTTCGAAAGGAGTTTATCCTTTATAGATTTCTCCTCTGACGATCTCTTCTTTGTCTTTGTCCCAATACATCGTACGACCTTCCAAATAAGCACGTGTGCCCATGTGAGCAGTCATTGCCTCTTCGAAGGCACGATCTACATTGCAACTCGGCGTCTTCTTCTGACGAATGCATTCCAGGAACTCACGCATGTGAAGGTGAGTCGTGTCGTAACGCTTGCCATTTACATACGTATAAAGCAAGCCACGCTTTGCAAAGTAAAGTTCTGTTGCCGATGTTACAGAATCCGAACTGTTCTGTCCTGGAATATAGGTGTAGAATGGTTGATCTGTCGTGATGATTCCCTGATTGATCTTATCTGCATAACGCGTTGAATTTTGATCAACCGTTACAGAAAGAATATTGGAAACTTCCATAGATGCATCATGGCCCATAAATACTTTACCACGACTTCTCGAACTTGACAGCGTTGCACTGTAAAGCATGGTCAGATCCTTGTCAGGCCATTCGAATACGGTCTGAAGAACATCCGGAACGGTACGACCATCCTTGAAGAAATAGACACCACCGGAAGAAGCTGCGGAATGAGGAATACCTACATGACAGATCTGATTGACTGCATCATATTCATGAGTCAGAAGATCTCCGCTCAAACCTGTACTGTAATCCCACCAGCATCTCCAGCGGAAGAAACGTTCCAGACTGAACTTGTCACGAGCATCCGGACCGACATAACGAGCCAATCCATTGGATGTCATATAATCCATATATTCTTTGATACGTTCAGGATCGCCGACGAACTGACTCCAATCGATGGTCTTAGGTGAAGCACCTTCGATCAAGTCATAAACCCAAGCACCATTCGGATCATTACGGTTGGTGCAAACCTCGATAAGGTTCAACGGGCCGAGCAATCCGTTTTCGATGATCTCCTCTGCTTTCTGATAGCAGTCTGTCTGACGACCTTGGTGACCGAGCTGATAGACAACGCCAGTATCTTTAATCGTCTGACGGATCAGATAGGTTTCAGGAACGGTCCAAGAAGCCGGTTTCTCGCTATAGACATTCTTTCCTGCACGAGCAGCAGCCATAGCAATCGTTCCATGCCAATGGTCTGGAGCCGCAATCACGATGGCGTCGATCGAAGGATCTGCAATCATCTCCTGATAAGTACGGAAGCGTTTCGGTTCTTTCTCAAAGTGACCGCCTGTTCCTTCACGATGAACATTCGAAGCAGCTACTTGTGCCGCTTTGGCATAAACGTCGAAGATATCGCAAACACCAGCGATTTCGACATTCAAGTCGTCTTGTTCCATGAACAGGTCGTAACGAGTATCATTTTTATTAGCCTTGTGAGCTGCCTTCATATCATCAATCCAAGAAGGTTCAGCAAAACCCAAAGCACGCATTAATTGCTTGCCACGGATTCCGAAGCCAACCAAACCGATACGCAGACGTTTTCCATTGGGTTGCGGTTCGATATATTGAAGATCTCTCTTCAAACTGAACACATCCGAAATATCACGACTTCTCATCAAGTCTTTCTGTCTCTCATAAACACCAATGGCAAGAGCACCCAGCACAGGAATGGTTGCCAAGGTTTTCAAAGCATCGCGACGACCTTTATCAGGCAATTGCGGTTCTTGTTTCTTTCCTTCTGAAGGAGTTTTATTTACATCTTCTGTTGCCATCGTATCAAATGAATTTAATTTTACGTAAGAACGGGCAGACTCTGCCGAGCCAGCGATCGAATCCTAAGATTTCTGAAGTCGGGAACACCCAAAGCAGACATATTCCTGCACATTCTATAAGATTTTTGTCAATCCAAAGGTAAGAACCTTCAAACGGCATGGAATAAGTTGCACCTACGAACGAAGGATGAGAGAGTGTATACATGAGGAGAAGAACAACACCTCCAAAAGAAGACAGACGATAAAAGCAGCCACAGATCAGGCCAAGTCCAATCAAAACCAAAGCCCATTCATTGGCGAAATTGACAAAGTTCAGAACAGAATCATTCTGAGTAAGTCCTACGAAGAATGAAGAAGCGAAGCCATGCGAATCAAGTAAGTAGGCTTTTGCTGTCCAGGATGGATTTGTCACTTTTACTATTCCTTCAAACAGGAAATGCCATCCGATGAAAATACGCAGTATCATCAACCATGTCAACTGCGTCTTTGTATAAGTTTGATCTATTTTCATTACTTGGATCTAAAAGATATTTTATGAGAATAAGTAATAATGATGCTCGGGAGTCAGACTCACATCCTCCTTCCGAGCATCATTTATATTAGAACAAGTTGCCCATAACTTCTCAAGAAGATTAAAGCTCCTTGATAGTAATGTTACGATACCATACTTCGTCTCCGTGATCCTGAAGTCCGATAAAGCCTTCATGATTTGGTCCACCGCAATTGTTCAGCAGTTCGAAAGCCAAAGGCCATTTTTCCTTGCTGAATTTGCTCTTCTGCAACATTTCTGTCCACTGTGGAGTCCAAAGATGATATTCTACAACCGGCTTACTCATATCATTCTCATAATAAACAACGGTTCCTTCATAAACCATGATCTTACCCTTGTTCCACTGTCCGAATGGTTTAGCCTGTTGCGGCTTTGCAGGAATCATATCATACAGAGAAGCTGCCATACGATCGCCATCAACGCCTAACTTAGCATCGGGATGATTCTCGTTGTCAAGAATCTGATATTCCGGAGCTGAGATGTATGAAGGCTGACCTTCAACTTCCTGAATCATGATGAATACACCAGAGTTTGAACCTTTAGCAACTTTCCATTCAAAGTTCAGTTCGAATGCTTTGAACTTATGAGCGAAGATCAAGTCGCCGCCGCCGTTACCGCCGGCTTCGCCGTTACCGGAATGAGCCAAATGAATGGCGCCATCCTTCACATCCCAACCAGCAGGAACTGAATCCTTGTCATAACCACGCCATCCGGCCAATGTCTTTCCGTCGAAGAGAGAGATTGCGCCGTCTTTGTCCTTCTTATAGGTGCTGATGTCTGTAATAGGCAGATTATCCATCAACTTATAAGTAGGCGTTGAATCAGCAACAGCTGTTGAATCTGCAGAAGCAGTAGCATCTGCCTTTTTGCCACCACCGCAGGAAGCCAAGCTTACCATCAATACGGTTCCCATAAATAAAACTAACTTTTTCATTCTATACGGTTTTATTTGTTTTGAAAATTATCTCGGCATATCAGGAAGTTTCCAACCATCACGATAGTTATGCTTGATCAATTCAGAAGCAAACTGCTGTGCATTGACTGGATCAGTATAAATCATATCGAACTTCGGATCACCATCTACGATATGGAAGTTATCCTTCAGAACGATCTTGATCATCTCGTCATCACCGATATTGGTGAAACGCATGTTCGGGCCATCCCAATAAAGTTCCTTGTTCAAGGTCTGCAGACGAACTGCAAGAACACCCATAACAACCATTTCATTGAACGGACCAGCCATAGAGAAGTCAGACTTTGTCATGACACGATTCTCAGGACTCTCCTTGCAAGCACGGATCCAATCCTGTTCGTGACCGCCTTCCATAGCTTCCGGAGCCGGAATACGACGGCAAACCTTCGGAGCGCTCAATGGACGACCAGAGAGCAACCACGGTTCAACACCGTAGCAACCGCAAATCAATGTATCCTTTGTTCCGTGGAAGATAACCAATCCACCACCCTTTTGCATCAGTTCTTTTCCCTGTGGGAATCCTTCTGGACGATCAGGCATCATGCCACCATCATACCAATGAACTTCAACTTGCGGCATAGCAACCTTCGGCATATTGTCACGAGCCGGGAATACCAGCTTAACGTGCTGTGCTGTCGGTGCGCAATCCTTCAAAAGCAATGTTGAAGAACCTTGAACCTTGATAGGATAACCCAGCTTCAGAGCTGCGAATACAGGGTGCAGAATATGGCAAGCCATATCACCGAGAGCGCCTGTACCATAATCCCACCAGCCACGCCAGTTCCAAGGATGATAAGCATGATTAAACGGACGCATCTTTGCCGGACCTGTGAACAGATCCCAGTTCAATGTGCTCGGAATCTTATCTGCTTTCTCAGGAGCATTCAGTCCTTGCGGCCAAATAGGACGGTTGGTAGCAGCTTCAACCTTTGTAACTTCACCTATATCACCATTCCAGATAGCTTCGCAAACGAGGTTGACACCTTCGCCGGATGAACCTTGGTTACCCATCTGAGTAGCGACTTTATATTCTGCAGCCAACTTGGTCAACAGACGAGATTCATAAACGGAGTGAGTAAGAGGCTTCTGGCAATATACATGTTTGCCCATTGTGAGAGCTTCAGAAGCAATGATTGCATGAGTATGATCGGCTGTAGCAACAAGTACTGCGTCGATTGATTTACCCATTTCGTCAAACATCTTACGATAATCCCAATATCTTTTGGCATTGCTTAAGCGCTCGAAGACTGGTTTAGCGTACTTCCAATCGACATCACAGAGAGCAACGATGTTATCCGTCTTCTCCATGTTCTTCAGGTTAGAATTACCCATACCACCAATACCTACGGCGGCTATATTCAACTTGTCCGATGGTGCTGTGAATCCTTGGCTCTTACCAAGGACGCTACCAGGAACGATGCTTAAAGCTGCGGCTGCAGCTGCTCCTCTTTGGAGGAATGATCTTCTTGAAATGTTTGTCATAGTAACTATTAATTATAGATTGGCTCAATAAAAAAATAACTTAAATATGCCTAAGGGGCATAATCGGTGCAAATATAACGAATGCATCTCTATAAGACAATTCGGCGCCCTTGGTTTCTATAGCAAAATAGACTTTTTTAACAGTATTAATTGACAGAACTCAACATTATTACAATAAAAAATCAATAATTGTTGGAGGAATTAAGACTTTCTATTATTTTTGTCAGTGCATCATGGCGGAAGGATGCAACTTTAAACGTACCGACAAATGGCAAAATGCATATCAGTAGTTCGCATTTTCAATTTTTATCGTGAAGGTTTCAGAAATATGAAGCTAGGAAAAGTTCTTTGGCTCATTATACTCATCAAGCTGTTCATCATCTTTTTTGTTTTGAAGCTGTTTTTCTTCCCCAACTTTCTGAAGCAGTTCGGTAGCGATGCAAACAAACAGGAGCATGTATCCAACGAACTGGTAGAACGAGCAATTACACCTTAATATTATATACCATTATGATTGAGAATATTGACATATCATTGATCGACTGGTCACGAGCACAATTTGCCTTGACCGCAATGTATCACTGGTTGTTTGTGCCTCTGACGCTCGGTCTTGGCATCATACAAGCAATCATGGAAACCGTTTATTACCGCACAGGTAATGAGTTCTGGAAAAAGACAGCACAGTTCTGGATGAAGCTATTCGGCATCAATTTTGCCATTGGCATCGCAACCGGACTGATCCTCGAATTCGAATTCGGGACAAACTGGTCCAACTACAGCTGGTTTGTTGGAGATATCTTCGGAGCTCCTCTCGCAATTGAAGGCATCCTCGCCTTCTTTATGGAAGCCACATTCGTTGCAGTCATGTACTTTGGTTGGGGAAAAGTCAGCAAAGGCTTTCATCTCACTTCCACTTGGCTGACTGTCGGAGGCGCTACGATCTCTGCACTTTGGATTCTGATTGCAAATGCCTGGATGCAATATCCAGTCGGTATGCATTTCAATCCAGACACGGTTCGCAACGAGATGGTGGACTTCGGCGCTGTGGCCTTTTCGCCCGTTGCCATCAATAAATTCCTTCACACGGTCCTTTCCGCTTGGATCGTCGGAGCGATCTTCGTCATCAGTATCAGCAGCTGGTATCTGATTCGCAAGAGACACAAAGATATGGCTTTGGCGAGCATCAAGGTTGCTGCCATCTTCGGATTGGTCGCTTCAATACTCACTCTTTGGACTGGCGACGGTTCCGCTTATCAGGTAGCACAAAAGCAGCCGATGAAACTTGCCGCTATGGAAGGTTTATATAAAGGTGATGCAGGCGTTGGTCTGGTCGGCATCGGAATCATGAATCCTGCCAAAGTTTCCTACAACGACCAAGTCAATCCATTCCTCTTTAAGATCGAGATTCCCAATATGCTTTCCATATTGGCTGAACGAGATGCCAAAGCTTATGTTCCAGGCATCGCTGATCTCATTGAAGGCGGTTATCCTTTGAAGGATGGCAGACTCGCACTCTCCGCACAAGAAAAGATCGCCCGCGGGCAGAAAGCCATACAGGCTCTCGCCGACTATCGCAAAGCGGTCAAGGACAAAGACCAAACTGCAGCAAGCTTTGCAAAGAACACATTGGAGGAAAACTTTTCCTATTTCGGCTATGGATATGTCAAGAATCCAACCGAACTCATTCCGAGTGTCAAGCTTACCTTCTACTCTTTCCATATCATGGTGATTCTCGGTGGCTATTTCATTCTCTTGTTCATCGTTGCTCTGATCATGGAAAAGAAGAAGACATTCGGCCAGAAACGCTGGATTCAGGAAGTTGCACTTTGGTCACTTCCGTTGGGTTACATCTGCGGACAAGCAGGTTGGGTTGTAGCTGAAGCCGGTCGTCAACCTTGGGTTATCCAAGATATTCTGCCGTCGAACGCCGCCATTTCGCAGCTCTCGACATCGTCGGTACAAGCCACATTCTTTGTGTTCCTCATCTTCTTCACCCTTCTCTTGATTGCCGACATCGGCATTATGGTCAAAGCTGTCCGCAAAGGTCCGGACGGATTAAATGATTCGAACGACACTATAAATTCATAAGATTATGGAAAGTACATATATATTACTGCAACAATACTGGTGGTTCCTCATCTCTTTATTGGGAGCTTTGCTCGTGTTCCTGCTCTTTGTTCAAGGCGGACAATCCATGCTCTTTTCCATCGGTCGGAACGAGACACAGCAAAAAATGCTGATCAATAGCACAGGACGCAAGTGGGAATTCACATTCACGACACTCGTCACCTTCGGCGGCGCATTCTTTGCTTCCTTTCCCTTGTTCTATTCCACAAGTTTCGGCGGTGCTTACTGGGTTTGGATTCTGATCCTGCTCTGCTTCGTTATCCAGGCCGTTTCTTATGAATACCAGGCGAAGAAAGGCAATCTGCTGGGCAAACGCACCTATCAGACTTTCCTTATCATCAACGGCATCGCTGCTCCGATTCTTTTGGGCACAGCTGTCGCAACCTTCTTCAACGGCGCTGAGTTTTTGGTACACAAAGAACAGCTCACCGATCTCGGAATGCCGGTGATTTCCACTTGGGCTACGCCTTATCACGGATTGGAAGCCGCTTTCATATTCTGGAATCTTTGTTTGGGTCTTGCTGTGTTCTTCCTATCAAGAGTGCTGGCATTGCTCTATTTCATCAATAACATCAACGACGTAAATATCGACGCAAGATGTCACCGCAGGCTGATTCCCGAGACGATACTGTTCCTCGTATTCTTCCTTGCCTTCGTATTTCATCTGATGACAATGAGCGGATTCGCCGTCAATCCAGACAACAATGAAGTCTTCATGCAGCCGAACAAATACTTGCTCAATCTGTTGCAGATGCCGGCCGTATTGATTGTGTTCCTGCTTGGCGTCGTTGGCGTTTTGGTCGGAATCATTATGAGTCTGGTAAAGACGACTTGGAAGAAAGGAATCTGGTTCGCTGGCGTTGGAACGGTTCTTACGGTATTGGCACTGTTCCTCATCGCAGGCTGGAACAACACAGCTTATTATCCATCCTTGGCAGATCTACAGAGTTCACTCACGATCCGCAACAGCTGTTCAAGCTTCTTCACGTTGAAGGTAATGAGCTACGTTTCCATCTTGATTCCATTTGTTCTCGCATACATTTTTTATGCTTGGCGTGCACTCGATCTTCATAAAATCGACAGTGACGAAGTCAAGTCAAATGATCATGCTTATTGATGATCTGTAACATAATCTCAAAGAAAAGGAGGAACGAACATTCCTCCTTTTTTATTCTCTCGAACTATTTTAAAGAGAACGAGGCGTATCCAAATAGCCATTTAGATTTCTAAAATAGGACTTTGATAGTGTCCAAGTAGGTATTTAG
>CAZIVE010000033.1:19212-25723 GCA_964542435.1 uncultured Parabacteroides sp. | reverse complement strand
CAATGTCAGATAAAGAATGGCAAGTATGACGGCGACGACGAATGTGCCCAGAATGAGCTTCCATTGCATGAGGTAATGGATGACCATTCTTTTGAGCTCTACGGAGTCTTTATCAGGTGTATTTGGCGTGTTGTTCATTGTTTACTGTTTCAGAGGTGGATTACTTTCTTGTCAGTGCTACGACCAATGAGGTGATCACAGAGCAGACAGTGGCGGCGGCCGTTACAATCTGGAGACGGAACTGATCGGTCTGACTGTACTGAGATACTTTCTTTCTTCTCGGATTCGGCTCCACGTAAATGACATCGTTTTGCTGCAGATAGAATGACGGATCAGCGAGGAAGTCGCTCTTGGAGATATCGAACAGATGGATCTGCTTGGTCCCGTTTACATCGCGGATCATCTTGATATTGGTACGATTGCCGTAGATGGTCAAGTCGCCGGCGTATCCTAAAGCGTCAAGCAGTGAAACGCGGTCGGTCGTGATGGTATAGCTTCCGGGACGGTTGACTTCGCCAAGGATTGTGATCTTGTAATTGATGATGTTGATGTTTACAATCGGGTCTTTGACGTATGAAGAGATCTTGTTCTCCAAGAACTGTGTAGCCTCTCTCTTTTTCAGTCCTGCTATTTTGATGTGTCCGATGACCGGGAAATTGATCTCTCCGGCTACATCTACCAAATAGGTCTGCATGGATTGTGTGGCTGCCACATTGGTGGCTTGCGTGGATGCATTGGAACTGGAGGAAGCGGCTGTGGAACGGACGAATGAAACAAGGGGCAAGTTAAATGGAGTGACGGAATTCGGATCGGTGGAGGCAACGACGATAGTCAGTTCATCACCCTCTTTGATGGTCGGATCAAGATAGTTCTTCATCTTTTCCATCGCTTCCGGGGTCAGTTGACCTTCATTCTGGAAGTAGGCTATGTCTTTAGGTGCGCCACATGAATTGAACAGGATCAGGCCCAAGCAAAAAGCTACCAGTGTTATCGTTTGTCTCATTGTTCCGTTATTCTAAAAATTGGTTGCAAATATACGATTTATTTCCAAGGTGAAAAAGCAGTCGTTCTCCTATCACTCTTGATAAATGAATAACGAATCTGACGGATTTATATTTTATTCTTCTTTCATATAATCCCAAATAATTTAAAAGTGCCGTCATCTTTCGTTTGATAAGAGTTTGCTGTCAGTCTTGAGCCTTCGGTCGAAGGGGTGGAAGAGGAGAGGATTGCAATAAAAAAGGCGGAGCCTATTCGCTTCGCCTTTCCTTTATGATATCTTGCATTTATATTCGTTCGAGCACCTTTTCGATCAGACCTTCGATGGAACCTTTGTAATTGGTGTTCATCTCTTTGTTGACGCGGCCGGCAATGATGCAGCAGACCGTCATGGCGCGATGGCCCATCAATGCACCGACACCGGAAAGAGAGGAACTCTCCATCTCGTAATTCGTGATACGATGGTTCTGATAGGAGAAAGCTTCGATCTTCTTGTTCAAATCGGGATCGGCAAGAGGAAGACGAATCTCTCGGCCTTGCGGTCCATAGAAGCCATTGGCGGCAATCGTCACACCACGAATGATATCGTCTTTGCAGATCTGGTCGATGAGAGACGGATTGGCAGATACAACGTAAGGCGTGACACCTTTCAGTTTCCATTCGGTTTGTTTATGCAATTCCTCTTCAAAGGGCAGATCCCGTACCTTTTCATTATTTGCATAGAAATAGACTACGCCGTCGAATCCGATGGATTTCTCAGCAGCTACGTAGCTTCCAATCGGTGTGAAGGGCTGTAATCCACCGGAAGTCCCGACACGCACCAGTGTCAACTGACGGAATTCCGGCTTGACGGTACGGGTTTGGAAGTCCACGTTGGCGAGTGCATCCAGTTCGGTCAATACGATGTCGATATTGTCGTTGCCGATGCCATGCGATACGGCTGAAATACGTTTTCCTTTATACATGCCCGTGATGGTGTGGAACTCGCGGTTCGACACATCACATTCGCGGCTGTCAAAATAGGATGCAACGACAGAAACACGTGCTGGATCGCCCATCATAATGATGCGGTCGGCAAGTTGTTCGGGACGGAGATGCAGATGAAACGCACTGCCGTCGGCATTTATCGGTAATTCAGAAGCTTCAATAATTCTCATGATGTTTTATTTAATAGGTTTGGGAGGTGCCACCGGACCACTCGGTTTCGCGATGGAATCTCTCATGGAGGTATCAGCCTCGATATTCTTGATTCTGTAATAGTCCATGATACCGAGATTACCGCTGCGGAAGGCTTCAGCCATTGCTTTGGGCACTTCAGCCTCGGCTTCGATCACCTTGGCACGAGCTTCTTGCGCTTTGGCCTTCATCTCCTGTTCGAGAGCGACAGCCATGGCGCGGCGTTTCTCAGCTTGAGCCTGCGCAATGTTCTTGTCAGCCTGAGCCTGATCCATTTGCAGGTAAGCACCAATGTTCTTGCCGATATCGATGTCGGCGATATCAATGGATAGAATCTCGAATGCTGTTCCGGCATCCAGACCTTTGCGGAGCACCAACTTGGAGATGGAATCGGGATTCTCGAGTACGGACTTATGACTTTCTGACGAGCCGATGGAGGATACAATGCCTTCGCCTACACGGGCCAATACGGTCTCTTCGCCGGCACCACCGACAAGCTGACGGATGTTGGCACGTACCGTAACGCGGGCTTTGCATATTAGCTGGATACCATCCTTGGCAACAGCCGTTACAGGCGGTGTGTCGATGACTTTCGGATTGACGGACATCTGCACAGCTTCGAACACGTCACGTCCGGCCAGGTCGATGGCCGTTGCCATTTGGAAAGGCAGATCGATGTTCGCCTTGGAAGCGGAAACCAATGCATGAACTACCTTCTCAACATGTCCACCGGCCAGATAATGAGCTTCGAGTTCGTCACGCGTGAGCGTTTTCAATCCGGCTTTGTGAGCCTCGATCATGGCACGTGTGATGATGTAAGGCGGTACCTTTCTGATGCGCATCAGAAAGAGCTGGATGAGCGAGATGTTGACTCCGGATACCTTAGCGGATATCCACAGAAGGAAAGGAACATAATAGAAGAAGATGGCCAGCAAGATGACGGCCGCTCCCAATAATACCAAAGGCAGGATAGACAGTTCCATGTTTGAATGTATTAATTGTTAATAGTGTTATCAGTTTTCGGACGGACGATGACATTGTAGCCTTCCACTCGGACCACTACGACGGGAACGTTCTCATCCATAAATTCACCTTCCGATTTCGCTTCCACCTGAACGTTGTGGAAGATGGCTTTGCCGATGGGAGCGAGGCGGGAAGTGGTGACTCCTTCATCGCCCTCTTTGACGCCAAGGTCAATCACCGATGTCACGTGTGAATCCACATTGGTGTTCAATGCCACCTTGCTGAACGAACGGTTCCTAAGCAGAAAGAAGAAGGCTGCGGCAAATCCTACCAACGCTGCAATGAACGTGACATTTCCGATCGTCGTACTCACTGTGTAGGCAAAGATGATGCCACCCGCCGCGAATAGAAATCCTCCAACTCCGGCCATAGTGATACCCGGCAGCAGAAAGATCTCTACCAGAATCAGGATGATCGCTGCAATAATCAGAAATACGATGATGGCAATGTCTAACAGCATAGGACGTCGTTATTAGTTGTTGTTGTTCATGGATCGGATTTCGGCATTTCTCGCCTGTTTCTCCAATTCTGCAGGCTGATTATAAAGAGATGAAATCGTCGATTCACATTCCATTATCTCCTGTTTCAGCTGATCATTGCCTTTTCCGCCGGCAGCTTCATAGCGTGCTCTCAGCTTGTCCAGTTTGTTCTGAAGGTCGCTGATCTGCTTCTTTTCTGCAAGAACTTTCATGTATAGGTTCTTTGCCTCTGTCGATTTGATTTCGTCCAAAGAATAAAGGACCGTGTTGTCGTTGATGACGAATTCGAAGTCATGTTGAACCTTCTTCTGTCCGAAAGGAATGGCGCGATGAGCCAGACTTATCAACTTGGAATAATCACTGCCAGACTGCCACGTATCTTTGATGGCATACGGAGCGGCATGAGCCCGTTTCAAGTCCATATCATCACTTTCGATGCGTTTGTCATCTGCATTTGGGATGAAGAGATAGACGCAGACCTTGCCTTCCGGTTGAAAACGGTCGCTGACGAACCAGCCGAGATTCTTCGTCTCGTCAAACACGATCATGTAGTCGTTGTAGGGCGAATTGTATGGCATTCCAAGCTGTTCGGGAGTCAGATAGGTATCTGTACCGATGTTATAACGTGTCACGTAAAGATCATATCCGCCGATGGTGTTGTACCCTTTGGAGGCAAAATAGATCGTAACGCCGTCACTCATGACAAAAGGATAATTGTCGTCCTGATTGGTATTGACCGTCATCGGAAGTTGCTTCTCGTCGCCCCATTTGTCCATCAGTTTGGATTGGTTGAACAGACAGTAATGATTGTCGTTCGTGGCGTGTGCGTAGAATATCTTGTCACCCTTCTGATTCATGTAAACCGTAGAGGTATCGGATGACTTGAAGAACTGTTGTGATGTCTGGAGCGAGCCGCATTCCTGGCTTAGAGTATAAGCCGATAGAAACTGGTCTTTATCCACAACTGTACTGTCGATGATCTGAATATCCTCCACCTTGTCGAGCATGCGCTGTGCATTCTTGGATCTTTCTGCAATGCCTTCAGGATCTTCAGGTGTCTGTTTCTTTTTGGTAAGGAGCGAAGCATAACTTTGGAATGCATCCGAAGCCTCTTGAAAATGATAGGTGTCGAAATAGACCTTGGAAAGATAGAAATAAGCTTCTGCCATGTTTCGTTTGGCTGCTACTTCAAGATGTTTCTGAGCGGTGGAGAAATCACCGGTTTTGAAGCAGGATATACCATACCAAAGGTTATACGACGGATTGCTGGGAACCTGTTTGACGAGCCTTTCCAATGCGGGCTTCGCCTCTGAATATTGTCCCTCGTTATAAAGTTTTTTTGCCTGATCGAGACTCTGTGCTTTCAGCTGCGGCATGCAAACTGCAAGCAAGAGTAGCATAGAGATAGACAGTTTGGCTATAAAATGATTCATTTTGATTTCTCTTGTTTAAAGCAAAGGTATGAATTTTTCTATTACTCAGCCTTACTATGGACTAAAAGTTATCTAATTTTGCGCCTTATAAAAGGAAAAGCTATGCAAGGATTTTATACCATCTTATTATTGATCGTTTCCAATATCTTCATGACTTGTGCCTGGTATGGCCATCTGAAGATGCGCGAACAATTTGACTGGTTCGCCCAATTACCGTTGATCGCTGTAATTCTCTTTAGCTGGGGACTGGCTTTGGCTGAATATTGCTTTCAAGTTCCAGCCAATCGTATCGGCTTCCGTGACAATGGCGGACCTTTCAGTCTTATGCAACTGAAGGTGATTCAAGAGGTCATCACGCTGATCGTATTCGTAGTCTTCAGTTCGCTCTTCTTCAAAAACGAAACCATTCGCTGGAATCATGTGTTGGCTTTCATATTCCTGATTGCCGCCGTCTATCTCGTATTCAAGAAATAGGAGCGTCTTGCGGCTGGTTCAGTCTCTGTTCGATAAACGACAGGATCTGACTCTTGTCGTCGGGATGAAACCATGTGATTTCCTTGTCGCGCTTGAACCATGTCATTTGCTTCCGTGCATAGACCCGCGTATTCCGCTTGATCTTCTCAATGGCCATGTCCAACGTCCATGTACCGTCGAGATATTGGAACAGCTCTTTGTATCCTACTGTATTCAGTGAATTCAGGTCGCGGAAAGGATAGACACGCCTTGCTTCATCCACCATTCCGGCTTCTATCATCTCATCCACACGATGATTGATACGCTCGCAAAGCTCCTCACGTTCTCTTGTCAGTCCGATTTTGATGATCTGGAATGGGCGTTGCTTCTTGGACCTCGTGCGAAACGATGAATAGGGCTTTCCCGTCATCCTGCACATCTCCACCGCATGAAGGACGCGCTTGTAATTGTTCTGATCTACCTCTTCAAAATGGATCGGGTCCGCTTTCTTCAGCTCTTCCAGGAAAGGCTCGAGTCCTTTTTCTCCATATTCCCGATATACCTGTTCCCGAATCTCCTGCGTGACAGTAGGCATTTCGTCAATTCCATTGCAGACGGCATCAATATACATCATGGAACCACCCGACAGAATGACCACAGGAATGAATTGATGCAGTTGCTCGATAAGTCTGAGGGCCTCTTCTTCAAACCGACTAGCGCTGTAATAGTCAGTCAAGGCAAGAGTCCCGACAAAATAATGAGGTACGCGGCCTTGCTGTTCTTCACTTGGGGCTGCTGTGCCAATGGGAAGATCTTTATAGATTTGTCGGGAATCTGCAGACAGAATTGGAGATCCGAAATGCTCCGCCAGTTCGAGCGACAGGTCGGTTTTGCCAACGCCTGTCGGGCCGAGCAGGACAATCAGGGAATTCATCAATAACGTTCGTC
>CAZIVE010000033.1:0-19112 GCA_964542435.1 uncultured Parabacteroides sp. | reverse complement strand
AAAATCGAAATGTAAAGTCGCAAACCCATTTTTCCACGTTGAAAAGCCTTGTTGCAGATTTACAAAGTCATTTTTCGATCGTGCGGAGTCAATGTAAAAGTGCGAAAGCCGGTTATTCGTCAATCGAACCTCTTACGATGCCTCGCTTTGAACTCTTGATGAAGTTGAGGATAAGATCCCGTTCTTCGGTCGGCTCGTATTCTGTTTCAATAGCTTTCAAGGCATCTGAATTATTCAGGCCGCGCGTATAAAGTGTGCGGTAGATGTCCTGGATCTGGAAAACCTGCTGATTGGTGAATCCGCGGCGTCTCAGTCCGACGATGTTGATTCCACAATAAACGATCGGGTCACGTCCGATAAGCGTATAAGGAGGAATATCTTTCCCAATGCGTGAACCGCCCTGCACCATGACATGCTGTGAGATGCGGGAGAACTGATGGATGAGCGTTCCTCCACTGATGATAGCGTAGTCGTCGATCTCGACTTCCCCTGCAATCTGTGATGCATTGCCGATGATGACATAATTCTTGAAGATGCAGTCGTGGGCCACATGAGAGTAAGCCATGATGAGGCAGTGCTGACCGATGATCGTTCTGCCTTTTGAAGCCGTTCCGCGATTGACCGTCGCACACTCGCGAATGGTGGTGTAGTCGCCGATCTCAGCGGTCGTCGTTTCACCGGCAAACTTCAGATCCTGAGGAATGCCTGCGATAACGGCGCAGGGAAAAATATTACAGTTATTACCAATGCGGGCTCCGTCAAGGATTGTCGCGTGGGAGAATATACGACAATTGTCACCAATAATGACGTCTCCTTCTATTACGGCAAAAGGATCGACGATAGTGTTTTCTCCAATTTGGGCTTTTGGATTCACTACGGCTAATGGGGAAATATTCATATCCTTATTTATTTGTTTTTAATGACTTGGGCCATGAATTCAGCTTCGCAAACCAGTTTCTCTCCAACGAATGCGTACCCTTTCATCGTGGAAATGCTTCTTCTGATCGGCTCGAGAAGTTGCAGGCGGAAAATGAGCGTATCACCGGGAACTACCATCTGACGGAATTTCACACCGTCGATCTTCATGAAATAGGTGGAATAACGTTCCGGTTCGTCTACGGAATTGAGGACGAGCAGTCCGCCGGTCTGTGCCATGGCTTCCACCAGAAGCACGCCTGGCATTACAGGTTGCTGCGGGAAATGGCCCTGGAAGAAAGGCTCGTTGATGGACACATTCTTGATGCCGACGATATAGTCTCCGCCAATTTCAATGATCTTATCCACGAGTAGCATCGGAAAACGATGAGGCAACAACTCCTTGATACGGTTGATATCCATAATAGGAGTGATGTTGGGATTGTAAACCGGTGCCTGAATTTCGTTCACTTTGATATCCTTGCGGATCATACGCGCCAATTGGTTGTTTATCTTATGTCCCGGACGTGTTGCAATGATTCGTCCCAGCAGCGGACGGCCGATGAGAGCCATATCTCCGATCACATCGATTAGTTTGTGGCGGGCCGGTTCGTTGACGAACTTCAGCGGTTTGTGGTTGATATAGCCGAGGCTGCTGATGCTCATGTGCGGAAGATTCATCATGTCTGCCAGTTTGTCTAAAGAATCCTGTGAAGTCTCTTTGTCATAGATGACAATGGCATTGTCGAGATCACCGCCTTTGATGAGGTTGTGATGAAGCAATGTCTCAACTTCGCGGAGGAATACGAATGTGCGTGAAGCCGCAATCTCTTCCGGGAATTCGCTCAGTTCGTTCAGTGTAGCAAACTGATTGGAGAGGATAGGAGAGTCGTAGGAAACCAGCACATTGATGCTGAATTTATCATCAGGAAGGATGATGAGTGACGATCCGCTCTCTTCATCTTTAACTTCGATCTTATGTTTTACGACGTAGAAGTTGCGTGGGGAGTTCTGTTCGACTATGCCGGCCTTCAGGATACCTTCAGTGAAGAATCTGGAACTGCCGTCAAGGATGGGGAATTCAGGTGCGTTGACCTCAACGAGACAGTTGTCGATCTCTGCAGCATAGAGGGCTGCCATGGCATGTTCGACTGTGCTGACCTGCACATCTCCTTTCGAGAGGACGGTTCCACGTTGTGTGCCCACTACATTTTCAGCAAGCGCATCAATCACCGGTTGGCCTTCGAGGTCGACTCTTTTGATTTTGTATCCTGTATTTTCAGGAGCCGGATTGAAGGTGATATTAATATCGAGTCCGGTATGCAGACCTTTTCCATGTAAAGAGAAAGGAGCTGCAAGTGTCTTCTGCTTTTGCATTGCTTTATTTTAGTTTATTAATCTGTTCTTTTAACTGTTCGATTTCCTTTTTCATCGTGTCCATATCCCGATACATTTCCGGAAGATGGCGGATGACGATGTTCGAACGCATATAGGTATTAATCGGCAACACCGGTGAACCGATCATGGTCTGATTGTCTTTGATGCTGCCCATTACGCCACTCTGAGCGCCGAGGCTTACATGATCGCCGATATGAATATGTCCTGAAAGACCAACCTGTCCGCCGAACATACAGTGGCGTCCCACTTTCGTCGATCCGGCAATACCCACTTGGGCAGCCATGACCGTGTGTTCGCCAATCTCACAGTTGTGTGCGATCTGAATCAGGTTATCCAGCTTCACGCCCTTGCGAATAAAGGTCGATTCCATGACAGCGCGATCTATGGTAGTATTGGCGCCGATCTCCACATCGTCTTCCAGAACGACATTGCCCAGCTGCGGAATCTTCTTGTAGTCTTCGCCTTCAGGAGCGAATCCGAAACCATCGGAACCGACTACCGAACCGGCGTGAAGGATACAATTGTTGCCTACGACGCAATCCTCGTAGATAGTAACGTGCGGATATAATATGGTATTGTTGCCGACTTTGCAATTGTCACCCACGTAGGCGAATGGATAGATGCGGCAGTTGTCACCCACTTGGGCATTCTCACCGATGAAGGCCATCTCGCCGATGTAGCAGTTCTCACCGACTTTTGCCGACGCTGCGATGAATGCGGATGAAGCTACGCCACTCTTTTTCTTCTTCGATTCTTCTACCATGTTGAGCAGCATGGCAAGCGCTGCGTAGGCATTTTCCACTTTTACCAATGTCGCCTTAATCGGTTCCGAAGGCATAAAGTCTTTATTTACTAAAACGATGCTCGCGTCCGTCTGATAGATGAAATGTTCATATTTGGGATTGGCAAGAAACGTCAGTGTTCCTGTTTTTCCCTCTTCTATCTTTGAAAAGTTGCTGACTTTGACATCAGCATCCCCTTCGGTCGTTCCATTAAGAAAGCTCGCGATTTGTCGGGCTGTAAACTCCATATTTTGTTCAATTATAATATTAATAGATTAGTCATTGGTCGACCTCGTTTGTCGAATGACGTGCAAAAGTCGGAAAAAATATCGTCATTCCCTAAATCGAGCAGGGAATAATTCCTACGTCTTGGAGATAACCGGCCATTTCCCGTTGTACGTTGTGAGCTGCATCCGCAGCAAAATCAGCGAATTTCTCTGATTTGTCGGCATAGATGATCGCTCTGGAAGAGTTGACCAGAAGGCCGCAGTGATCGTTCATTCCATATTGGGCCACTTCTGCAAGACTTCCGCCTTGCGCTCCAATACCTGGAACCAGGAGAAAATGATCCGGAACGATTTTACGGATGTCACGAAGCATCTTGGCTTGCGTAGCACCGACAACATACATCATTCTGTCGCTGTCAGCCCATTCCTTTGATGTCCGTAAGACTTTTTCAAAAAGCTTCTCTCCATGCGCATCTTCCGTGAGTTGGAAATCATTCGAACCTTTATTGGAGGTAAGAGCCAGCAGAATGACCCACGATTCCGGATAGAGCAGGAAAGGCTTCACGCTGTCTTCTCCCATGTAGGGAGCAACAGTCACAGCATCCACCTTCAGATAATCGAAGAAGGAGCGGGCATAGAGTTCGGAAGTATTTCCAATATCACCTCGCTTTGCATCGGCGATGATGAACTGATCTTGATAATGGGTGCGGAGATAGTGAATTGTCTTTTCAAACGAACGCATCCCGGTTGTGCCGAGCGCTTCATAGAAGGCCATATTGGGTTTGTAGGCTACGCAGTAGTCGGCAGTGGCGTCAATGATAGCCTTGTTGAAAGCAAACACAGGATCCTCTTCCTTCAACAGATGCTGGGGAATCTTCTTCGTGTCGGTATCCAGCCCTACACAAAGAAATGATTGCTTCCTTTTTATGTTTTCAAATAACTGTTGTTTATTCATGATTTGATTATAGTTCCGTTTCTTTCATTCTTTCGGCATTTTCTGCCACGATCAGATGGTCGATGCAATCCTGGATGTTTCCGTCCATGAAGGATGCAAGGTTATACATCGTGTAATTGATTCGATGATCGGTCACTCTTCCTTGCGGATAGTTATAGGTGCGGATCTTCGCAGAGCGGTCACCTGTGGAAACCATCGTCTTACGGCGTGATGCGATATCGTCGAGATACTTCTGGTGCTCCTTGTCATAGATAAATGAACGGAGTCGTGTCAACGCACGTTCGCGGTTCTTGGGTTGATCGCGGGTCTCGGTACATTCGATAAGAATCTCCTCTGTGATGTTGGTAATCGGGTTTCTCCACGGATAACGCAGACGAACGCCTGACTCAACCTTGTTGACATTCTGACCACCGGCACCGCCGCTTCGGAAAGTATCCCATTTGATATCGCCTTCGTTGATCTGCACATCGAACTCATCTGCTTCAGGCAATACAGCAACGGTAGCCGCAGATGTATGCATACGTCCTTGTGTTTCCGTTGCCGGAACACGTTGAACGCGATGAACGCCGGATTCATATTTCAATGTACCATAGACCTTCTCTCCGGAAACAGAGAAGATGATCTCTTTGTATCCGCCAACGGCTCCTTCACTGAAACTGGAGATAGCCACTTTCCATCCTTTGATCTCGCAATATTTCATGTACATGCGATACAGATCGCCTGCAAACAGGGCCGCTTCATCACCGCCCGTACCGCCACGAATCTCCATGATGACATTCTTGTCATCCTCCGGATCGGCTGGAATGAGCAGGAGTTTGATCTCCTCTTCCAGTTCCGGAACTCGGTTTGTGCAGGCTTCCAGCTCTTCACGAGCCATCTGCTTCATTTCCGGATCCTGTTCCGTGTCGAGCAGTTGACGAGCTTCCTGTACGCCGTCCAATGCCTGTTTGTATTCCTTGCGGGCTTCGACAATCTTCTCGAGGTCCTTATATTCTTTGTTTAATTTGATATAACGCTGCATGTCAGCAATGACATCAGGGTCGGTGATCAATGTCCCGATCTCTTCAAAGCGACTTACCAACGCATCCAGTTTATCTAACAAATTCGTATCAGCCATCTGAATATTTAGTAGGTGAAGCGACCTTTGTCGCTCTCGATGATTAATTCGTTTTTCTCAGCATCTTCCACAGTGCCTACAATCTGAGCATCGATGTGGAAGCTCTTGGATATCTCAATCACTTTTTCTGCCTGTTCCGGTTTGACATAGATTTCCATTCGGTGGCCCATGTTAAAGACTTTGTACATCTCTTTCCAGTCTGTGCCGCTCTGTTCCTGTATGATTTGGAAAAGCGGTGGAACAGGGAAGAGGTTGTTCTTCGTGATGCGTTTGTTATGTACGAAGTGCATGATTTTCGTCTGTGCACCTCCGGAACAATGGATCATGCCGTGGATATCTCCACGCATCTTGTCAAGCAGCTGTTTGACGACCGGTGCGTAGGTACGAGTAGGCGAAAGAACCAGTTTCCCTGCATCGATTCCAAGTCCTTCGATGGCATCTGTCAGCTTCAGCTGACCTGAATAGACCAGATCTTCCGGAACGGCAGCATCATAGCTTTCCGGATATTTTGCAGCAAGGTATTTGGAGAAGACGTCGTGACGCGCACTGGTCAGTCCGTTGCTTCCCATTCCTCCGTTATATTCTTTCTCGTAAGTAGCCTGTCCGCAGGAGGAAAGTCCTACGATGACGTCGCCGCCACTGATATTCTTGTTATTGATTACGTCCGCACGCTTCATACGGCAGGTGACTGTACTGTCCACAATGATGGTTCTGACGAGATCACCCACGTCAGCTGTCTCACCGCCTGTGGCATAACAACCCACGCCCATGCTCCGAAGATCCTCCAGCAGTTCGTCTGTCCCGTTGATGATGGCCGAGATGACGTCGCCCGGAACGAGCATTTTGTTTCTGCCAATCGTTGAAGATACGAGGATATTGTCCACAGCTCCTACACAAAGCAGATCGTCAATGTTCATGATCAGTGCATCTTGGGCAATTCCTTTCCATACGCTCAGATCGCCCGTTTCTTTCCAGTACATGTAAGCCAACGAGGATTTGGTACCTGCGCCATCGGCATGCATGATATTGCAATAATCGGGATCACCGCCAAGAATGTCGGGAATGATTTTGCAAAAGGCGTCAGGAAAGATACCCTTATCGATATTTTTGATGGCGTTGTGTACATCCTCTTTTGATGCTGATACACCGCGGAGGTTATAACGTTCGTTACTCATGAGTGTTCTATTTGCTGCAAAGTTAATATAAATCTATTTACCAACCAATTATCTCAACTTCAGAACGTCGCCTTCCATTGGAATATACTCCGCTGGTTTATGGTTCATCTTATAGAGATTCTTGATGCGTATTCCATAGGTTTGCGAAATGCTGTGCATGGATTCGCCAATCTGCACCACATGTTCGTAGTGAGGCTTGTCGGCTTTCTTCTTTTTCTTTTCCAGATAGACGATGTCACCTTCACGGAGCGGGAAGTTCTCAGGCACTTCGTTATACTTCTGCAGATCTTTGCTCTTAAATCCGAGACTCTCTGCAATATGATCGAAGCTGTCATTGTAGCCGGCATAGACGTAGATGAGTCCTTCGGTACGATAGATATCATATTTGGTCGGCTTCAACAGGTTCTTGTTGTTGATCTTCTTGTTGTTCTTCGATTCTTTGACTTTTCCGGGTGAAGCTGTGTCATATTGATACAGCTCATAGTCTTCAATGACCTTGATCAGTTTGTTTGCATACGCCTTGTCTGTGGCATAACCGCATTTCTGCAATCCTTGTGCCCATCCGATATAATCGGTAACATCCAGTGCGAACAATCCTGCATATCGTGGGCGATCGGCGAGGAAATGGGAATGGTCTTCGTACGAATCCTCAACTTTCTCATATTGGCGGAAACATTCATTGGCCAAATCATCATCATGATAAACGCGTCCGCCTGTCCAGTCACTGTGGCATTTGATGCCGAAGTGGTTGTTTGATTGGCGCGCCAGCGTACTTAATCCAGCTCCTGATTCCAGCAATCCCTGCGCGAGCGTAATACTTGCAGGAATATGATATTTCTTCTGATGCTGTATGGCAAGATTCTTATATTGACTGATGTAATTGTCATAAGAAGCTAGCCTATGTTCCGATAGGCTCATTCCATTGATGAACAAGCCTGCTAAGAGGACTATAGAGAAAATATGGAGTAAGTGTCGCATGACGATATAAATGCTATTTTGTGCCGTTTCGCTAAATTCGGCGGTAAAGATAGTGCAAGTAGCGGAAAGAACCAAAACTTGTTTTTCCTAAAGTAGTTGGATTTGTTCGTTGGAAATAACGGAAGTTTGGGCTGTTTGCGCTTTTCTTCTTCTAAAATGATGGTCGTTTTATCTGATTATTCTATCTTTGATGATAATAATTATCATTGAAGATAAGCTGCTTCTTTGTATTCTGAAAGCAGTCTTTCTTTTATGAGGTGATTTTTTATCAAAATTATGGATTATGAAAACTCGGACATTTGAAACTACCGTACAGATCTTCTCGCTTGAAGAACTGACATCAGAAGATCGCGAACTTTGCAATGCTGCTTTGATAGCGGCAGATGATGCGTATGCCATTTACTCCCATTTTCATGTGGGAGCTGCTGTTAAAATGGAAAATGGAGAGATCATCACCGGCAACAATCAGGAAAATGCAGCTTATCCATCGGGATTATGTGCCGAGCGCGTGGCTCTTTTCTCTGCTTCAGCCCGTTTTCCACATGTCCCGATTCTGACGCTCGCCATCGCGGCCAAGAAAGATGATAAGCAAACGGATATTATTTCGCCCTGCGGTTCTTGTCGTCAGGTTTTGATAGAGACGGAAAAGCGCTTCGGAAAACCAATCCGGGTTCTTCTCTTCGGGATGAATGAGATTCTCGAATTTCCTTCAGCCGAATCTCTTCTTCCATTCTCCTTCTTCAAAGAAAATCTGATGTAGAAAGCTGAATGTCCTGCGATTTCTTCCCACGTTGTTTGGCTTTATTTTTGTCATCGTGTCCAAGCCTTGGAAAGTCTTTGGATGAAAAAGTTTTAACCATGGTTGAAACTTTTTGAATCAATATATCAGCGAGGCTGGGATACTATGCGAAAATATTTTAACCATGGTTGAAAATTATTTATTCAATACACTACTGAAAACGGAATAATGATAATTGTTCAAACTATAATGAAGCCTATAATGAAGCTATTTATTTCCAACGAAGAACTCATTCGGGTTGAATGCCATTGATGGGAAGCGTGAACCAAAAGATGGATCCTTCATTGAGTTGTGAAATAACGCCAATTTCACCATTCATCTTATTAATGAAGCCTTTGCAGAGAGCGAGGCCAAGACCCACGCCGCCTTTCTTTTCCGTCTCCTGGACAAATCTTGTGAAAATCTCTTCCTGTTGTTCCGGCGCGACTCCCGTTCCGCTGTCTGAAACATAGAAACGTATCGTATCGTCAATTTGTGCATAACCCATACGGATGAATCCGCTTTCCGTATGCTTTATGGAATTGGTAAGGAAATTGATGATCACCTGGATGACTCTTCCTTTATCCGCAGTGATTTTCATCGGTTGTCCGGGATCAAGAGTAAATGTAACTCTTTCGGGAATGCGCAGTCGGATGGTGTTATAGACGCTATGCATCATTTCGGGCACATCGAAGGTAGAATAGGAGAAGGCGATCGTTCCGGCTTCTATCTTCGAGATGTCGAGAACGTCGCTGATAAGTCTCGAGAGCTGGTCGTTGTTCTCGTGAATGATTTCGGCATATTCCTTTCGTGTCTGTTCGTCAGTCTCTTCGATGAGCAAGTCTGAAAATCCAGCTATGGCGCCTAATGGCGTTCGAATCTCATGATTCATGTTGGCAAAGAAGATCAGTTTGAATTGTTCGGAACGTTCTGCCAATATCTTTGCTTTTTTGAGACGTCTCCGCACTCGTTCTCCAAAGAACCAGAGGAAGACAAAAAGCACTATGATTGTGATGAGCGAGCCAATCAACCAGTACAGATTGGACTTTTGCTGTTGGAAGATTTCATTTGATTCGCGGTAATTGTCAGCTTTGTATTGAGCTGTAAATTCTCCCATGTGTTTGAAGAATTTATCATTGGCAATTGAATCCAGCAAAACCGCTGCACTATCATAAACGAGAATGGATTGCTCTATGTTTTTGTCCTTCAGTAATCTGGCTTTCTCTGTAAGATAGGTTCCTTCCAGACTTTTTGAACCTATGTTTCGTGCAAATTGAAGTGCTTTTTCTGTTTCGTATAGGACGCTGTCTTGCTTGTTGAGCTTTTGATAATATTGGATATTATAGATGTGCATACACAGTTCTCTGAAGGTGTTATTTTTGCCGTTTGAGTTGACGTTGATCTTGTCTCTAAAGACTTTTGACTGTTGCAACTCACCTTTACCTACCAGCATCATAGCTTTTGATATGTTATATGAGAAGGAGGCCATATAATAGGCGAGAGGCAATTTGTCAGGATCTGAAAAGTTTACCTTATCAATGGGGAATGATGTGACATACTTCCCGAGTTGGTCGAGAAGGACCTTCGCTTCATGTTCTTTTCCAATATCTCCATAAGCACCGATAATATTACAAAGAACAAGAATATCAACGTCTTTGTCCCATTTCTTGGGAAGTCCGTCTGGATAGGCCAGAGAAAGAATCTCAAAAGCATTGTCAAATTGTGCACTTGAAACATAGGTGTTGAAGAACCCCAACACAGCTAATTTTAGGCAGAATTTATCGTTCAGCTTCGAAGCTTCCCGAAACATTTTATTGCTTAAGGTCAATGCCGTGGTATAATCATCTATCTGGTTATAACGATTAATGGCGAGATAATGGCCGACGAATCTCTTCTGTTTGTCTTTGGTAATTCTTGTAAGACTGTCAAGTTTGTTCAACCAGAAGGTAGGTTCTTCAGTGATATGGTTGGTAACGCTATAATAGATGTATAGATTGTATGCAATTTCTTCATACTGTCTTTGTTTCAGTTCACGGGAACGAATCTCTAATTGCCTGCAATTGCTCAAGTAACTTTCAATTGAAGTGGAGGTATTGATCTTTCTGCACAAAGCATCCAGTTCCGCATTTTTTTTATGCATTGCATTCGTGTATGCAGGAAGTAATGCAATCAGCAGGATTAATATGTAATGGATTCGTTTCATGCCTGTTTCTCCGTTTTATCAGTAGGTAAGGTGAAAACGATGATGGTTCCATCCTTCTGATTGGACGACGCTTGAATGGTCCCGTTCATCTTTTCTACAAGCATTCTGCAGACCACCATGTCAAGCCCCATTTCTTCCAGTTTCTGGTTATCTTGGGCTTGTCTGAAGAAAATCTTTTCGCATTCTTCCGTACCAAGCACAAGCTTTGAACTTCCGATTGTGAAGTTGATGAATGTTCCCTTCTGCTCACAGTTCAAAGTAATGGAACCCTCTTTGGTGTGATAGATGAGATAGAAAAGCAGGTTGTCCAATATCTCCATCAGACGCGTTCTGTCTGTTACGCAGGAGATCTCTTCCATGTGCTGAGTCTCTATGGCTATCGTTGGATGATAGAAGTAGTGTGCTTTGCCAACGACTTCGCTGATCATATCAGGAAGATAGACCGTTTCGTAGGTGAAGTTCATCTTATCGGAACTTATCTTTGAGACATCGAGAATATTATAGATGACACGTTGCAATGTGTTGTTGGTCTTTCTTATCTTTTCTGCATGACTGATGCGTGTATTCACATCCTTCTCGCTGATAAGTTGGTCGGAAGAAGAGGATATCACCTGCAGGGCATTCCTGATCTCCCTGCTGACATTATCGAGGAATTGGCTGGTTTCTACATCTGCCTTTTGAGCCAGGTTCGCTGCTGTAGAAAGCTTTTTCCTGTAATGGTAAACTTTGATGATGATAATAAAGGCAACCAGTACAACGGCACCGATGGAAATGGCGATGGTAATAAGTTTGCGCACTTTTGCCTGGCCTTCTGTCGTGAGATATTTAAGATAGTCTATCTGATATAACTCCTTGAAATCTTTTGTTTGTGAGTGATAGCGTGCTTTACTGATTGAATCTGTCGATGCAAGTTCTGATTCGTATGCGTCAATAGCCTTCTGATATTGATGCAACCCTTTGTAGATATGCGCGTAATCCAAGTAAGTGATTTCGCTGCTGGCATCGATTTTATTGTTATACTTTTTCAAAGTATCGATGCAGGCATGTGCTTCTTGATATTTGCCATCTCGAATATAGAATTTGGTAGCATAAATATAATAATTGGCCACATCACTATTAAACTTCTCACCTTTTAGATATCCTTTGGCTGCATTGATAGCCTTTCCTGCCTCGTTCATCTTTCCTTCTGTCATTAAGCAAGATGATTTGCAGGAATAGTACCACATCCAATAATTATCAAAATCTTGGAGAGAAGGATCAGCTTCTCTTTGTTTGTCGTATTCTGTTAAAAGTGTCTGCAATACTTTCAGATGCTTGTTCGCCTCGCTCAAATCGAGCATTTGGATGGAATTCTTAGAGGTCAGAATATAAAGGTATATCAAGTAAGGTCTGTTTTTGGGGGTATTATAATGTAATTTGAACAATCGGATGGCTTCGTCATAATAACGGGAAGCTTCCTTATAACGATAGGAAGACGAGTATGCGATTCCAATCGTCTCGCAAGTTTTTAACCTTGCAACTACATCTTTCCTTGTTAATGCATCTTGGTAGTTCTCGTGAGCTTTTGCCAGGGCAATCTCGAACATCCCTTGGTCTGTATAAATATCTATAAGTAGCAAATTGACAGTCGTTACTAGGGTATAAAGTTTGTGCCTCTTTAAAAAGGGGAGATATTGATTGGCTATCGCTGTTGCCTTTGCCCAGTCGTCTTGGTTATAATAGTATAGGACACGACTATAATAGACATCACCTTCCGTCTTTAGGTCGTGATGTTGACGTGCAATGCGAAGTAACGTATCATTGTATCGCAAGCATTTTTCATTGAAAATATTGTTGTAAATTTTTTGTTCATAGTAAGACACAGCCTGGGAATAAGCATTTTTCGCTGAATCTTTTTTATGAGAAGATACAGTTTGCGCAGCTTCGCAAGGCTGACAAAGAAATATCAGCAAAGACAAAAGCTGTATGATGAATGAATTTTCCCTACTATGGTTTTTCTTATGGTTCAATGTTTAATACGTTAAGCAAGAGATACAAATTTAGCCAATTAATTCCTTTTTGCAAATTATTGAACTAATTTTGTAGGAAAAAGAGGAGAAAAATGAACTATTGTGAACTTAGTTTCTCTTGTGCCGCTCAACAACCATCAGAAATTGTCTTTGATTTGTTGGCTTCTTCGTTGTGTGAAATAGGTTTTGATAGCTTTGAGAGGAAAAATGATATTTTGTTAGGTTACATTCCTGCAGAACGTTTTGATCGTTTGGCTGTACAGAACTGCATCGACCAACTGCCGTTGGAAGGAGTGAAGATTCAATATACAGAAAAGACGATTGAGGATGAGGATTGGAATGTTGTATGGGAACAGGATTCATTTAAGCCCATTAGCATTGAAGGCAAGTGCTTGATTCGTCCTCTTTCCTTTGAACCGGATGAAAACTATATATATAATGTAGTCATTGATCCTAAAATGGCTTTTGGCACAGGATTTCATGAGACGACACGCATGATGATAACCTGGTTGTTACAGTCGGATGTGGCGGGTAAGGAAGTTCTGGATATGGGCTGCGGAACCGGCGTCCTGGCAATCTTGGCACGAATGATGCATGCGGAACGTGTGATAGCGATTGATAACGATCAACGAGCTTGCAGGAATGCAGAAAGGAATATCACATTGAATCATCTTGATTCCATTGATGTGATTCATGGCGATTCAGGATCTCTTTCTTCTTGTGGCATGTTCCATATCGTTTTGGCCAATATCAATCGAAACATACTGCTGCATGATATGGCTCAATATGCCGCTGTGATGAAAAAAGGGGCTTTCCTGTTTTTAAGTGGATTCCTCAAAGAAGATCTTGAGATTGTGGAGGATGGATGCCGGAAATCAGGCTTGATTCCTTTGGAACACAAGGATGAGAATGGTTGGATTTCGTTGAAAGTGACAAATCCATAAATGAAGAACAAACTTTTTTTAACAAGAAAAAGAGCTCTTTGATGAACATATTTTTCAGTTATTCGTTATTAGTATAGAAAGTTTCAAAAGAGAATAGGTCGTCAATTTTTAAAATTAATAGTCATGAAAGTAGATTCAAAATTATTATTAGGTCTTGTAATTGGTGCAGCAGTAGGTGCATCTGTAGGTTATCTTGCAGCGAGTGACAAACGTGAACAATTGTTCGATGATATCAAAGACGCAGCAGGAAAAGTTAAGGATGCTTTCAATAGTGCTGTGGCAAAGTGCAAAGAGAAAAAGGCTTGCCCGGCATCTGAAGAGGAAACGGAAGCTCCAGCTGAATAATTGTTCTGCTATGGACATCGATTCAGAAGCTCTGTTCAGAAAGCTTAAGAAAGATATCTCGACGTATGTCGGATTGAAATTCGAGCTTCTGAAGTTGAACACTTATGAGAGGACGGGAAAAGTGATTTCCATCCTCTCATATGGTGTTGTTTTGTTGCTGCTCGGTTTCTTCGCGCTTCTGTTTATTTTCCTCTCTCTCGGATTCTTTTTGGGAGAGGTGTTCGGCTCGTCGGGTGCAGGCTTTGGCTGTGTGGTCATCCTTTATCTGATCCTGATTGCTATCGTGGTCGCAAACAAGAAACGTATAATCGACTCTGTGGTGAATATCGTGATCTCGTCTCTTCGTGGAAATGAGGAAGAACAACAAGATGTGGATTTGGAAACCCAATCTGAAAATTTAACTGATAATAAAGATGAAGAACAACCGACCAACGATAACGCCACTCGATAAACTACTTGCTGACAAGCAGCGTGTGCATCTTGACTGCGATAAAAGTTCTGAAGTTCTGGATCGGGATTTTACCTTCCTTCATGAGAATGCTTTACCCATCCTCTTTTCAAGTGTTGGCTACATCTTCTTTCCAAATAAAAAGAATAAAGCCGGCAACGGTGAATCTCATTCAGCTGAAAAATCAGGAGTCAGTGCTCACTCTCGCATCCCATTGGGCTTTAGCGACTACCTGTCAGTGGCCCGAAACTTTGTGCCGTCGTTATGGGGAATTGCTCGTCCGATGATCATTTCATGGGGCGTTAGTAAATTCCAAAAATGGTTGACGGCGAAATTGCTCAACAAGAAAAGAACACACTAACATTTAATTTATGTTAGAGAGCATATTTTTCTTCTTAGAATGCCAAATCAATCAAAATTATGACTATATTTGCGAGCGTTTTGAGAAGGGAAAATAAGTGTCGAGATTTTTCCTCGATTAAATCTTAAAAGTTGAATCGTAATTTAGTATTTCAAACACATAAAAGTTTATTACAATGATTAAAGTAGGTATTAACGGTTTTGGCCGTATCGGACGTTTCGTATTCCGTACAACTCTTGAAGACGCTTACAAGAACGATGTTGTTGTCGTTGGTATCAATGACCTTCTGCCTGTTGATTACATGGCTTATATGCTGAAGTATGATACAATGCACGGACAGTTCACTGGCTCTATCGAAGCTGATGTTGCTAACAACACTCTTATTGTTAACGGTAACAAGATTCGTATCACTGCAGAAAAAGATGCAGCTAACTTGAAATGGAACGAAATCGGTGCTGAGTACGTAGTTGAATCTACAGGTCTCTATCTGACAATGGACAAAGCAGAAAAACATCTCCAGGCAGGTGCTAAGTATGTTGTTCTTTCAGCTCCTTCTAAGAAGGGTGATGATGGCCGTCAGGCTGATATGTTCGTTTGCGGTGTTAACACTGACAAATATGCAGGACAGCAGATCGTTTCTAACGCATCTTGCACAACCAACTGCTTGGCTCCTATCGCTAAGGTCCTCAATGACAAATTCGGTATTGAGACTGGCCTTATGACTACAGTTCACTCTACAACTGCTACACAGCGTACAGTTGATGGTCCTTCTATGAAGGATTGGCGTGGTGGCCGTGCTGCTTCTGGCAACATCATCCCGTCTTCTACCGGTGCTGCAAAGGCTGTTGGTAAAGTTATTCCTGAACTGAATGGCAAGCTGACTGGTATTTCAATGCGTGTTCCAACTTTGGATGTTTCTGTAGTTGACTTGACTGTTAACTTGAAGAATCCGGCTTCTAAAGAGGATATCTGCAAAGCAATGAAAGATGCTTCTGAAGGTTCATTGAAGGGTGTTCTGGGTTATACAGAAGACAAAGTCGTTTCTTCTGACTTCATGGGTTGCCCGTTGACATCTATCTTCGATGCTGAAGCTGGTGTCTATTTGACAGACAAATTCGTAAAGGTCGTTTCTTGGTATGATAACGAGATCGGTTACTCTCACAAAGTAGTTGACTTGATCAAGATCATGAAGAAACATAACGGATAATTCATTATCAATTATATGAAAAGCCGCATCCGTTAAGATGCGGCTTTTTTTATACATCTATATATAGTAGCAGATTTTAATGACACGGGAAAAGATAAAAGGTCATATTCTTATATTAATCACGAACCTCTTGTTCGCGGTGAATATGCCAATTTCCAAATATCTTCTTCCTGATCACCTCGATCCTTTTGCTTTGACGATTATGCGTATGGCTTTTGCCTGCGTCATGTTTTGGATCGTCTCACTGTTTGTCCAAAAAGAACATGTTCCATTGAAAGATCTGGGCATGTTGTTCGCCTGCGCGATGTGCGGAGTGGGTTTCAATCAAGGATTGTTTATCGTTGGCCTGAATCGTACTTCTCCTATCGACGCTTCCATTATAGCAACGTTTTCTCCTGTGTTTGTCATGCTTCTAGCCGCTATGATATTAAAAGAACCCATCACGAAGTTGAAAGCCGGAGGTGTTCTGGTTGGAGCCGTCGGTGCCATATTGTTGATTATTTCTTCGGCTGCGCCTACTGCAAAAGCCAGTGGACTTGACGGCGACATCATGATCATCATTAGCGGTTTGAGTTATTCTTTTTATTTGGTTCTATCCAAACCTTTGACATTGAGATATTCTTCGGTTACGATTATGAAATGGATGTTCCTCTTTTCTACATTGACATTTTTGCCTTTTTCTTTTCAGAGTGTCATCCATTCTCCAGCAATGAACAGAGCGACCATAGATATGCTTGAATGGTCAGCTATTGCATACGTATTGATCGGTGCGACTTTCCTGCCTTATCTATTGATTCCTATGTCTCTCAAACGAATTCGTCCGACAACGATCAGCATGTATAATAATGTGCAACCGGTTGTAGCCTCTTTGATTGCCGTGATGTATGGTCAAGATAGATTCTCTCTTTCTAATGTGATATCAACAGTGCTTGTTTGTGTAGGTGTTTATATGGTGACACAAAGTAAAAGTCGCGATGATATGCTTTCGGTTTCTCAAAATGAAAACTGTAAGTAGTTTCCTTTTATTCCTTTTTTCATATATTTGCCAAAATATAAATTTTAGAGACATGAAAAAGACGAACATGATTCCTTTGTTATTCGCCGGAGTCATTGCCTTGACCGGTTGTAATGCTAATCAGAAGAATGCAGCAAACACGGGCCTCAATTTGGCAAACATGGATACGACGGTATCTCCCGGCACTGATTTCTACCAGTATGCTTGTGGCGGTTGGATTAAAAATAATCCCCTTCCTCCTGAATTTGCTCGTTACGGCACGTTCGACAAACTTCGTGATGAAAACCAGACGCAACTTCGTTCTTTGGTGGAAGAGGTACAAAAAGGGAAACAATCTGCAGGGAGTGAAGCCGCAAAGATTTCTCTGTTCTATGAAATGGGACTGGATAGTACAAAATTGAATGCTGATGGTGCAAAGCCTCTTCAGCAGCAATTGGATGCAATCCGCAATTTGAAGACCGAGACAGATCTTTCTGCTATGGTCGCAACTTTACATAAGGAGGGAATGACGCCTTTCTTCTCTCTGAATGTGGATGCTGATGAGAAAAACAGTTCCATGAATATTGTTCAGCTTTACCAAGCTGGATTGGGTATGGGTGATCGTGACTATTATATAGTAAATGATGCAGAGGGCTCTAAGATGCGCGATGCCTATAAAACTTATATTAATAAGTTATTTACACTTGCCGGTTATAATGCTACTGAAGCAACCTCCGCAGTCAATGCCGTTCTTAAGATTGAAACCGAAATAGCACGCGTTTCTTCAAGTCGCGAGCAGCTTCGTGATTCACAAAAGAACTATAACAAGATTACTGTGGATCAATTCAAATCGAAAAGTACGCTTCTTGATTGGACTGTTTATTTCAAAACGTTGGGTCTTGAAAATATGAAAGAGTTGGATGCCAAGCAGATTGCTTTCTATCCCGCTTTGGCTAAATCGATGACGAAGATTACATTGGATGAGAAAAAATACTATCTGGAGTTTAATCTGTTGGATGGGGCTGCTCCTTATTTGAGTGATGCCTTCGTGAATGCTAATTTTGATTTTTTTGGTAAGACAATGTCCGGAAGCCAAGTGCTTCAACCTCGTTGGAAACGTTCTCTTACAACAACAAACGGTGCTTTAGGAGAGGCAATCGGTCGCTTGTATGTAGCCAAATATTTCCCTGCTTCATCCAAAGAGAAGATGCTTACTTTGGTCAAGAACTTACAGAAGGCTTTAGGTGAGAGAATCCAAAATCTGCAGTGGATGAGCGATGCCACCAAAGCAAAGGCCAAAGAGAAGCTTGCTGCTTTTACCATCAAAATTGGTTATCCTGACAAGTGGCGTGATTATAGCAAGTTGAATGTTAAGAATGATTCGTATTGGAATAATGTGTGTCGTTCTAATGTATTCGAATTTGAATACCATCTTGCAGATGTGGGTAAGCCTGTTGACAAAGCGCGTTGGTATATGTTCCCGCAAACAGTGAATGCCTATTACAATCCTACGTCTAATGAAATCTGTTTCCCTGCTGCCATTCTCCAGCCGCCTTTCTTCAATCCGAGTGCGGATGATGCAGTGAATTATGGTGCGATCGGCGTTGTGATTGGTCATGAGATGACTCACGGATTTGATGACCAGGGTAGGAATTATGACAAGAGTGGTAATATGACTGATTGGTGGACATCCGAAGATGCTGCTAAATTCAAGGCAAAAGCCGATGTCTTGGCCAAACAGTATAACGATATCGTTGTCCTTGATTCTGTGCATGCAAATGGAGAATATACGTTGGGAGAGAACATAGCGGATCATGGAGGATTGCTTGTTGCTCATCAGGCTTATGAGAATACCTTGAAAGGGAAATCAGTTCCTCAGCCCATTGATGGATTTACAAACGAACAGCGTTTCTACATTGCCTATGCTACTTTATGGGGACAGAACATTCGTAATGAAGAGATTCTTCGTTTGACGAAGATGGATCCTCATTCATTGGGCAAATGGCGTGTGAATGCTGCTTTACGTAATATGGATGATTTTTATAAGGCATTTAACATCAAACCGACAGACGCGATGTATCTCGCTCCAGAGAAACGCGTGGTTATCTGGTAATACCTTATACATTAATATAATAGGGGAAGAAGATGGGATCTCTCATCTTCTTTCTGTTTGTATAGGATAGGTTCAGCAATCCCCAATCTGAAAGAATTTGCTACTTTTTTGCAAAAAAGAGGTGAAAAAGTTTGGAGAGGAAGGAAAAGGGGTGTACATTTGC
>CAZIVE010000032.1:6389-26181 GCA_964542435.1 uncultured Parabacteroides sp. | reverse complement strand
AATCTTCTTCACAAAAGAGAGCGACACGCAACACCATCCGTGCCGCTCTCTTTTTTCGTTCCAGCCTCACGATTATTATCCACAGGTTTGTTATTTTCTACCGATAGGTTCAGACCTAACGGAATGAAAGAAAAAGGCGAAAGGAAAAAAGAGGGACGAAAAATCTTTCGCCCCCAATCCTAATCTACAACGAAACAACCATAAGCCTTGGCAAATCACCGCATGGCGCAGCCTTGCGACTATCTGTAGAAATGCGTACCTACACACAAAATCCGGCATGGCGCAGCCTTGCCACCTTGTCGCGACCATGCAGGGTGGCAGATGTACAACCTCTCTGAGGTTGATATTTTCGTGGGACGATCTGTTTTCTACCAGACGATTCATGCCGCTGGCATGAAAGAAAAGAAAGGCAGAAGGAATAAGAGGGACGAAAGATTTTTCGTCCCTACAGGAAATCGGATTGGGACTCGACGTTTTCTACCGATAGGTTCTGACCTAAAGGCCTGAAGGATTTTACCAAGCTTTTCTCACAGAAAAGCGGAGAAGCAAAGGAAAAAGAGAAAAATCGCTACCTTTGTCTTATCAAAGATCATCATCTCATGACATCCATCATACAAAAACTCATATCAGACAAACTGACCATCGCTCTGACACAGGTCGAACATACAGTGAAACTGCTGGACGACGGTGCTACCATACCGTTCATCAGCCGTTATCGCAAGGAGGCGACCGGCGGACTCGACGAGGTGCAGATCGCTGCTATCAACGACGAACTGAAGCGCCTCACCGATCTTCAGAAACGTAAGGAATTCATCCTCGGTTCCATCGAGGAACAGGGCAAACTGACCGACGAACTGAAACAGCGCATAACAGAATGCTGGGATGAGACGACACTCGAAGACATTTATCTTCCCTATAAACCCAAACGGACCACCCGCGCAGAGATTGCCCGCAAAAAAGGACTGGAACCGCTCGCAAAGATCATCATGATGCAACGCGAACCATCCATCCGGCAACGCGCCGCACAGTTCATCAACGAAGAGGTGAAAGATGCGGACGAGGCTTTACAAGGCGCTCGCGACATCATCGCCGAATGGGTGAACGAGAACGAAGAGGCACGAAACAACGTACGCTCGTCGTTCAACCATACGGCCGTCATCTCCGCCAAGGTGGTGAAAGGCAAAGAGGAAGAGGGTGCAAAATACCGCGATTATTTCGATTTCAGCGAACCGCTCTCCAAATGTACTTCTCATCGTCTGCTGGCCATGCGACGTGCCGAAGCGGAAGGCATCCTGCGCGTCTCCATCACGCCCGACATGGAGAGTTGCGGCGAACGACTCCGCAAACGATTCGTCAGATCCAACAACGAAGCTTCCCAGCAGGTGGCCGAAGCTGTGGACGATTCACTGAAACGTCTGCTCCGTCCCTCCATCGAAACGGAATATGCCGCCTCGAGCAAAGCCAAAGCCGACGAAGAGGCCATTCGCGTCTTCTCGGAGAATCTGCGTCAACTGCTGCTGGCTCCACCGCTTGGCGAGAAGCGTGTACTGGGCGTTGACCCGGGATTCCGAACGGGCTGCAAGGTGGTTTGCCTGAACGCTCAAGGGGCATTGCTTCATTACGAAGCCATCTTTCCCAATCCGCCACAGAACGAAGTGGGCAAAGCGTCCGCAAAGATTGCACAGCTGGTGGAACAATATAAGATCGACGCCATTGCCATCGGCAACGGCACAGCCAGCCGCGAGACGGAACGTTTCATCACCAACATACGCTACGACCGCAAAGTCGAGGTCTATGTGGTGAGCGAAGACGGTGCCTCTATCTACTCTGCTTCAAAGACGGCACGTGACGAATTTCCTGACTACGACGTCACCGTGCGAGGAGCGGTCAGTATCGGACGACGACTGATGGATCCGTTGGCCGAACTGGTCAAGATCGATGCAAAGAGCATCGGCGTGGGACAGTATCAGCACGACGTGAATCAGACGGAACTGAAGAAGAGTCTCGACCGCACGGTGGAAAGTTGCGTGAATCTGGTGGGTGTAAATGTGAACACCGCCAGCAAGAACCTCCTCACCTACGTCAGCGGACTCGGTCCGACGCTCGCACAGAACATCGTGGACTATCGCACGGAACATGGACCTTTCACTACACGCCGCCAGCTAATGAGCGTACCGCGCATGGGCGACAAGGCTTTCGAACAGAGCGCAGGCTTCCTGCGTATCCGCGGCGGTGAGAATCCTTTGGACAACTCCGCTGTCCACCCTGAAAGTTATCCGATCGTAGAACGAATGGCCTCAGATCTGCAGTGCACTGTGAGCGATCTGATCACGAAAAAGGATCTGAAGAAAGGACTCAACCTCAGGAAATACATGAGCGACAAGGTGGGCATGCCAACGTTGGAAGACATCCTGAAGGAGCTGGACAAACCCGGACGCGATCCGCGTAACCAGATCGAAGTGTTCGCATTCGATCCGACCATCGAACATCTGGAAGATCTCAAGGAGGGACAAGTGCTGCCAGGCATCGTCACCAACATTACCAACTTTGGCTGTTTCGTGGATATTGGCATCAAAGAGAACGGACTGGTCCACATCTCGGAGATGGCCGATCGCTTCATCACCAATCCGACCGATGTAGTGAGCATCCACCAGCACGTAAAAGTGAAGGTGCTCTCCATCGATTACGTCCGCCGTCGCATCCAACTGACAATGAAAGGCATTTAAACAACGATTATAACTCAATTAAATAGGTAATAAATATGGCTAAAGAGAAGATAAACAAAACCAACGTGGCACGTCTGCTTGACAAGGCGAAGATCGCCTATGACCTCGTGCCTTATGAAGTGGACGAGAACGATCTGAGTGCCACACACGTAGCCAATCAGCTGGGCGAAGATGTCCGCATGGTTTACAAGACATTGGTGCTTCACGGCGAGAAGAGCGGTTATTTCGTCTGCGTCATTCCGGGAGAGGAAGAGGTGGATCTGAAGAAGGCCGCCAAAGTTTCCGGCAACAAGAAGGTGGAACTGATCCCGATGAAGGAGCTGCTGCCGCTCACCGGTTACATCCGCGGAGGCTGCTCGCCCATCGGCATGAAGAAACATTTTCCTACATACATCAACGAGACGGCTCTTTCGTGGGAGAAGATCTACGTCAGCGCCGGACAGCGAGGCTTGCAGATCCATCTTGCACCCGCCGATCTCATCAAGGAAGCACAGGCCACGACGGCCGATTTAATTCTAAATGAAGATAGCCATGAGCCTGTTGAGTAAACTTAAGATCAACCATCACCCGACTTCGGGCGCACTGAGTCTGCTGAAATATATCGGTCCGGGACTTCTCGTGACCGTGGGATTCATCGATCCGGGCAACTGGGCAACCAACCTCGCGGCCGGTTCTTCATTCGGCTTTGCCTTGCTTTGGGTAGTCACGCTGGCCAGCATCATGCTGATCATTATCCAGCACAACGTGGCTCACCTAGGCATCGTCACCGGACTCTGCCTTTCGGAGGCGACCACGAAATATCTGCCCTGCTCCATCAGCCGTCCGATTCTCGGCACAGCCATGCTGGCTAGTATCTCAACCTCTCTGGCGGAGATCCTCGGCGGAGCAATCGCCTTGCAGATGCTCTTCGGAATGCCCGTCAAGATCGGAGCCGTCATCGTCACCATCGTCAGCGTGGCCATGCTGCTCAGCAATACCTACAGCAAGACGGAGCGTTACATCATCACCTTCGTCAGCATCATCGGACTCTCCTTTCTCTATGAACTTGCCATCGTTGGCGTAGACTGGAACGTAGCCGTCACGAGCTGGGTGAAACCGTCGCTTCCGGACGGTTCGCTACTGGTTATGATGAGTGTGCTCGGAGCTGTCGTCATGCCTCACAATCTGTTTCTTCATTCGGAGGTCATACAGAGCCGCGCCTGGAACCTGGAAGATGAAAAGGTAATCCGCAAACAACTGAAATATGAGTTCTACGACACACTGCTCTCCATGGTTATCGGATGGGCCATCAACTCGGCGATGATCATCCTTGCCGCATCGACCTTCTTCAAGGTGGGTGAAAAGGTGGACACGCTCAGTCAGGCACAGCAGATGCTGGTTCCGCTGGTGGGTGGCAATGCCGGCATCATCTTCGCCGTGGCACTGCTGCTGGCCGGCATATCGAGCACCATCACGAGCGGTATCGCAGGCGCCTCCATCTTTGCAGGCTTCTTTGGTGAGGCCTACAACCAGAAGGATCTTCATTCGCGTCTCGGTGTCTATCTGTCATTCATCCCTGCCATGCTGATCATCTTCCTCATCAAGGATCCGTTCCAGGGACTGATCTATTCGCAGATGCTCCTCAGCGTACAGCTGCCGTTCACCGTATTTACACAGGTCTATCTGACCTCCAACAAAAAGGTAATGGGCTGTTATGTCAACAGCCGCTGGACAACGATCCTGCTTATCTCGCTCGCCACACTTGTCACGCTGCTCAACCTCGCCTTGTTCATCTCCATGATCTAATCTGACATGAGCGACCAGCGACCAAAACCCGTTTCTGCTCCTGAACTCTTCCGGAGGATTCGCCGCATACACGACGAAGAGGGTTTGTCGTTGGACAAACGGTACGAGTTGCTCTACGATCTACTGCTCAATATCTGTCTTTCCCTGACGCGGGACACACAGATCGTTTTCCCCAATCTCTTCTCACGACTATGGTTTATCTGCAAAGAGAAAGAGATGCGCCCTTCGGACAGCTTTGCCATTCAGACCCTGCGCCGCCATTGCGACGACTGCTCCGGACTGAAGGATAAAGACTTCGCCTACGATCTGCGGGCTTTGTCGATCTTCGTGGCCGTGACTTCCGATACGCCCGTGCCGGATTATCTGACAGAGGTCATTGCCAAATCCAACCGGCCGATGAAAGGCGTGCCGCTGCGCGATCGCATTCCGTACATCCGTGTGACGGTGGAAAGCTGGGACGAGAACGAGATTCAAGCCTTCACGGCCGACGGTCAGGAGATCACGGTACGCTATCGAGACGGCGGCTACGAAGGAGATCTGGCTTATGTAGAAAGACTGCTCGAACGAGGCATGCAGATGAATCTCCTCGACGACACGATGGACGAATCGGGAAAGATCATCCCGGGACTGATCGTCACGCATCCCGATTACCTCATTGACGTCAGTTCGCTGGCAGCCTGCTTCCGCGAATATGGACATCATCCGCTCAACTATATGGTCAGCAGACTGAAGCCGCGTGCCAACAGTTCTGCCATCCTGCTCGGCAACTTTGCCAGCATGCTGCTCGACGACTGCATGAACAGCAGCGATCAAGTACCCGTCTATCCAACCGAGATCAAGAAGTTCTTCTCGCGCAACGCACTGGAGTTTTGTACCTGCGACGATCTGGATTCTTCCACGTTCCACAAGAATGCCATGAGCCAGATGCAGAACATCTCCGAGATGATGTCGAAACAGTTTGCCTCTGTCAAGGAGTTCGATCGGGACAAGGCACTGCTCGAGGCATCGTTTATTTCAGAGAAGTTAGGACTGCAAGGGCGTGCCGACCTTCTGCAGAACGATTTCAAGCTGCTGATCGAACAGAAATCCGGAAAGATGGACGAGTTCCGACATTCACACAAAGAGGAGCATTATGTACAGATGATGCTCTATCACGGCGTTCTGATCTACGAATTCGGCATGCAGCGCAACGACACATCCACCTTCCTTCTCTATTCCAAATATCCCGAAGGACTGATGGAGGAGCATTTCTACGAGAAACTTTTTCGCGAAGCCATCAGCCTGCGTAACCGCATCGTATCCACCGAGATGCTACTGGCTCGCAAGGATGGCTCCGAACGCATCATCAAAGCGCTATCGCCGGAACGTCTCAACGAAAAGGGAGGCAGCAGCAAACTTTGGGTGATGTATCAGAAGCCGCAACTGCAGGAACTCTTCGCTCCGCTTTACCGTGACGACAGTCTCGACACCCTCTACTTCAAACGGTTCCTTACCTTCATCGCCAAAGAGCAGATCCTGGCCAAGTCCGGATCGTCAGCGATGGGATCGGCCGGGTTCGCCGACACCTGGAATATGCCGCTTTCCGAGAAACGCGAGATGGGAAACATCTTCACCGATCTTCGTATCACCGACATCTCGAGACGTTATGACGACGGAGGCTTCGACATTGTGACGCTCTCTATCCCGCAGCAGGAGGATGAGTTTCTGCCCAACTTCCGTCCGGGCGACATGGTGATTCTCTATGCCTACGAAAACTATCCCGACGTGCGCGGCCACATCCTCATGAAAGGAGCCATCAAAAGCCTGACGCCTTCATACATCACCATCATGCTTCGCAACGGACAGCACTCGGCTCATCTCATAGGAACGAAAGAGGAACGCTTCGCCATCGAACATGATGCTACGGACGCAACCACCGCCTTCCTCATCCGCAATCTCTACAGCTTTCTCATCTGCGAAGGACGAAGGAAACGACTGCTCTTGGGACTGCAACAGCCCGAAGCCGACACTTCACGGCACTTGAACGGCACCTACGGCAAAGACGGATTCTTCGATGAACTGGTACGGAAGGTAAAACAGGCCAAAGATTATTTCCTGCTGATCGGTCCGCCGGGGACGGGAAAGACATCGCAGGCGCTGCAACATATCGTGGCGGAAGAGCTGACCGAACCCAATGCATCGGTTCTTCTCCTCGCCTACACCAACCGTGCGACCGACGAGATCTGCGCCATGCTCGTGGACTCAGGCATTGCCGCCCGCACACCCTTCATCCGCCTCGGCCACGAACTCTCCACCGATCCGAGATTCGTGCCTTACCTGCTTCGTCACCATCTGGACGAATGCGGCAACATGAACGACATCAAGCAGCAGATCCGAAAGACGCGGATCTTCGTCGCCACAACCACAACCATCGGCAACCAGCTTCCACTCTTCAACCTGAAGCATTTCACCCTCGCCATCTTCGACGAGGCATCTCAGCTGCTCGAACCGAACATCGTGGGCATTCTCTCCGCCATGAATGAAGGACGTCCCGTCATTGACCGTTTCGTACTGACGGGCGACTACAAACAGCTTCCGGCCGTCGTTCAACAAAGTCAGGAGGAATCGGAAGTGGAAGAACCGGAACTGCGTGCCATCGGACTGACCAACTGCCGCAACTCCCTCTTCGAACGCCTCTACAAGATCCGGAAGGACGACCGATTCACTGCCATCCTGCATCATCAAGGGCGCATGCATCCCGACGTGGCAGCCTTTCCTTCCGAAAAGTTCTATGCGAAAGAACAGCTCGTGACCGTTCCGCTCAAGCATCAGCTGGAAGAGAAGCTCTACACAGGAAATATACCGTTAACGCAGCCTTTAGATCATCTTATAGCAGAGAAGCGCATGCTTTTCTTCGATGCACCCGCCACAGACGAGCTCAACCATTCCGACAAATGCAATCCGCAAGAGGCACGGATCGTGACAAAGGTACTCGAAAGCATCTACCGCCTGCGTCAGGATGAGTTTGATGCGGATCGGACAGTCGGTGTCATCGTTCCCTATCGCAACCAAATCGCCATGATCCGTCATGAAATAGAGAAGCTTCACATCCCGACGTTGCAACGCATCACCATCGACACCGTGGAACGTTACCAAGGCAGCCAGCGCGACATCATCATCTATTCCTTTACCATCCGTGCCAGCTATCAGCTCGATTTCCTCACCGCCAACACCTTTATGGAAGAGGGACGCCTCATCGACCGCAAGCTCAACGTGGTTCTCACACGCGCCCGCAAGCAGATGATCCTCGTCGGCAGCGCACAACTTCTCCGCCAAAACATCCTCTTCAGACAACTTATTGCCTACGTGGAAGAAAAAGGAGGATTCATGGATCAAATTTCCGAATAGCTAACGGCCGCATCTCCTATCCGCATCAGCCGAAACATTTGCAGAACAAATTATCCTGCTGTCTTCGTACGCACAATCGTTTGCCAATTTCAGAAAGTTCCTCTTTCTCCCCCCCTTTCGTTTTACTGTTTCCACAGAGTTCTCTTCAAGAGTGAAAAAAATCTTTGCTTTTTTATTCAAAGAATTATTATCTATGGATAATTACTTTGCTAATGAATTTGAAATACTATTTTCCATAGAAAATATATTTGCTATCATATCAAATCTATAATTATTCATAGATAATCATATTTCAAATAGATCATACAATAGATTATCTATGGATAATATCTATTCAAATAGATTTTTTATATAATTTTCCATAGATAATTATATCTCAAACTAATTTGCAAAGTAATTTTCTATAGATAATCAGATAATAAATAGATTTACAAATAGATTATCCATAGAAAATAAGTATTCAAATTATTTTTCAAAGCTTTCTACCCATTCCGAAGGGAACTTGAACCTCCCCACAAACAGAAAATGAGGACAAATCAGGAGGAATCGGACGGGATTCTCTTCATTTGTGATCTCGTTAGTCATAAATATGACAAATGGATTGATGGGAATATCCCTATATTTGTAAAGTTGGAAGAGTTAAGATGCTTCGTCGCAAGAAGAGACGTGCGCTTTGGAACTTGCAAGCAGTTTTCATGAGAAAATACCTAAATCGAATATAAACGAAAAACGATCCGCATATGAATTTGAAAATTGAATCTTGGAAGACCATCCTCTTTTGGGGAAGTCTTTGGGGAATTTTAGAAGCGACTTTGGGTTGGGGACTTCATCTGATCCATTTCAAAGGCGAGGCCATGGTGCTCTATCCGTTCGGACTGTTCTGCATGATCAATGCGATGCAACGACTGCAAGGAGGAGCCAAGGTCGTCATGCAGGTGGCCGGTGTCGCAGCCTTAATCAAACTGGTCGATCTGTTTTTATGGCCTGCCGTTCCGGCCTATTGGGTAATCAACCCGGCCATCGCCGTTTTCCTCGAAGGTTCGGCCTTTGCTCTGTTCTGTTATTATGGCAAACAGGGAATTTCCTCTATCGCCATCGCTTTCGGACTGGTGCTCGCCACCTTCTTTGTCTTCCGAGGATTCCAGACGGCCATGGATGCGTTGACCACTACCAATCCGGATGTCCATCGCGGCTTCTCGGCTTTCATGATGGGTACATGGGTTTGGAAATCCTTCGTGCAGGGACTGATGATCGTCCTGATCTACAAATATAGGAATGTCCTGCAGCTGAAATTCCACGCACTTCGGTGGGAAAACAGTCTGGCTATTCCTGCCTTCCTGATTGCCGTCATCGTCACGTTATGGGTTCGATAGACAAGGCACGACTGACAGGCGGTGTACTTGCAGGCGGGAGAAGCAGCCGATTCGGATCGAACAAAGCGATGCAGGTATTCCAAGGGAAGACGTTTCTGCAAAGAGACATCGACCTGCTGGAAGCTCTCTGTGCAGAGGTGATGATCAGCAGCAGCAAGGAAAATGCATGGAATTACTCCGGTTCGGGCAAAGCGGTCATTCCTGATGTCTATTCCGATTCGGGTCCTCTCGCAGGAATCTATTCCCTGCTGATGCACTGCAAGACGCCTTACATGCTGGTTCTGACTTGCGATATGCCTGCGATGAGCGAAGCGGTTCTTAAACAGATGACGCAACATCCCGGAAAAGATGCAGTCTGCTGGCAGTTTCCGAACGGCACACTCTCTCCTTTTCCGATGCTTGTTTGTAAAAATTGCCTTTCTGCATTGAAGGAGTCATTGGACGCACAACAACTGCAAGTCAAAAAGTTCCTGATGCGGGTGGAGACGCTGCTTCTGGAAATAACAAAAGACGAAGAGATCTATTTTTCGAATATCAATACCATTGAAGATTTAAACAAACTAACATGAAACAAGAATTCAAACTAAAGGGAAGTCCCAACAGCGCTCTGTTGGCTGCAACCATTGGCTTCTTCTTCGGGGCAATGGCCATCTCATTGTTCGGCCCGACGGCAGGCAAATTATCCGACATCATGCAACTGACACCGTTCGAGGTCGGCATTCTGGTCGCTATTCCTTCCCTATCCGGATCGCTTCTGAGAATTCCTATGGGCGCGTCTGTGGATGTGAACGGAGGCAGGAAATCCTTCCTCGCACTGCTGATCATAACCATCATCAGTTTGTCTGCCTTGTGCTATCTGTTTACCACCTATTATCCCGACCACATGACAGGACTCTATCCCGTCATATTGGTGTTGGGCTGCCTCAGCGGCTGTGGCATCGCGACCTTCTCCGTCGGCGTCAGTCAGGTGTCATACTGGTTTGAGAAGAAAAAACAGGGCTATGCATTGGGTATATTCGGAGGATTAGGAACGGCGAGCGCCGGTGTCGTAGCCATCGTCCTGCCAATCATCCTGCGCCGTCTTGGATTCATCGAGGCTTACTATATTCTGTCGGCTGCCATGCTCTTAGGCTGCATCATCTACTTCCTGTTTGCCAACAATGCTCCCTATTTCCAATTCATCAAACGCGGACTGAGTGCGGAAGAGAGCCATGCGAAGGCGGCTGAATCGGGACAGCAACTGTTTCCGACGGGAAACATCAAGGAGAGCCTTCGCATCTCAGCCAAGATACCTCAAACCTGGATGCTCGTTGCCACCTATTTCACCACATTCGGTGGATTCATAGCACTCACCTCCTGGCTTCCCACCTACTGGCAGAAAGCAGAAGGACTGACAGCGGTCCAGGCCGGTACATTAACTGCCATCTTTGCCATCGTCGCTGCTCTGTTCCGTATTCCCGGAGGCAAACTCTCCGATAAGTTAGGTGGCGTCAGAGTATCGATGGTTTCCTTGATTGTGGTTGCCATAGCCGGTGTCTGCATGAATCTGCCGATGGGTTGGGTGGCACAATTCGTCTGTATCATGATCGTGGCTTTGGCCTTCGGCTTCAATAACGCAGCGGTCATGAAACTGGTTCCCGTCTATGTCTCCAAATCTGTAGGAGGAGCATCCGGATGGGTCGGCGGCCTCGGAGCCTTCGGCGGATTTGTCATTCCGCCTATCATGGGACAGATCGCCGGAGCTTTTCCCGACTACGGCTACAAACTGGGATTCGGTCTGTTTACCATTCTGAGCCTTCTCAATATTCTTATCAATTATTTAGGCATGATCAAAAAACAGTCATCAGTTGAAACGACTGCATGAGCAATCCATCATAAGATATGAAAGAGCTGTTTAATACGTTCTCGTTCTTCAAGAAAGAGAAGATGCCCGACAACCATTCCTGGGAACATTTCTATAGGAATCGCTGGCAGCATGATAAAGAGATCCGTTCTACTCACGGCGTGAACTGTACCGGTTCGTGCTCATGGAAGATATTCGTGAAGAAAGGCATCGTGACATGGGAACTGCAACAGACCGACTATCCGCAAAACCGTCCGGGTCTTCCCAATCATGAGCCACGCGGATGTCCTCGCGGTGCAAGCTATTCATGGTATCTCTACAACTCCGGTCGCGTAAAGCATCCGATGGTTCGTGCCGAACTTTTGGATCTCTATGAAAAGGCCAAAGAGCTATATCATGATCCGGTGAAAGCCTGGGAATCTATCGTTTCCGATCCTGAAAAGATGTATTCTTACAAATCCCGAAGAGGATTGGGTGGCTTCGTCCGTCTGGATTGGGACACGGCGCTGGAAATGATGGCCGCATCAAACATCCACACCATCCAGAAGTACGGTCCGGACCGCATTGTCGGCTTCACTCCGATTCCAGCCTTCTCCATGGTTTCGTACGCTGCCGGCACACGCTATCTGAGTCTGATCGGAGGCGCCTGCCTCAGCTTCTACGACTTTTATTGCGATCTGCCGCCGGCTTCACCACAGACCTGGGGCGAACAGACCGACGTCCCGGAAAGTGCCGATTGGTATAACTCCTCGTTTCTGATGCTTTGGGGATCGAATGTCCCCGTAACCCGAACGCCGGACTCTCCTTTCCTGACGCAGGTAAGATATAAAGGTACGCAGGTCGTCGTCATCTCACCTGACTACAGCGATGCATCCAAGTTTGCAGATGTTTGGCTGGCACCCAAACAGGGAACGGATTCGGCATTAGGCATGGCCATGGGCCACGTCATCCTAAAGGAGTTCTTCGTCGATCAATCGACGCCTTACTTCGACCATTACGTCCGTCACTATACAGATCTTCCCTTCCTTGTAAAGCTTCGTCCAACGGAACAGGGAGGCTACGTCCCGGAAATGCTGCTGCGCGCTTCCGACTTTTCAGATAATATGGGTATCGCAAAGAAAGCGGACTGGTATCCTATTCTTTGCGACGAGCAAAGTAAAGAGATGGTCATTCCGAACGGCTGCATCGGATCGCGCTGGAACGATGAGGGAAAATGGAATCTGAAATGCGAGGATGTCCGCACGGGAAATCCGTTCACGCCCCGACTCTCCGTCTTAGGCCAGCAAGACGAAACGGTTGACGTCCTCTTTCCCTACTTCGGCGGAGAGACCTTCAAGAATCCGCATTGGAATGCCACCAAGCATCCGGATATCCTCTCCCGGAAAGTACCCGTGATCAAGGTGAAGACCAAGGATGGCGAGATCTTTTGCACGAATGTTTTTGACCTGATGCTGGCACAATACGGTGTAGATCGCCAACTGGACGATCCGAACGTGGCTCATTCCTTCAAGGATGATATTCCCTACACGCCGAAATGGCAGGAGGAGATCACAGGCGTTCCGGCAGAACGTGTCATCGCCGTTGCCAGACAATTTGCTGAAACGGCAGCCAAGACGGAAGGCAAGAGCATGATCATCATCGGTGCCGGTGTAAACCAGTGGTATAATACCGACATGACCTATCGTGCTGCCATCAATCTGCTAATGCTCTGCGGCACCATCGGACGGTCGGGCGGAGGCTGGGCTCATTATGTGGGACAGGAAAAAGTCAGACCTCAAGCCGGCTGGGCAACACTCGCATTTGCCACGGACTGGATTCGTCCGCCCCGCCACATGAATACGACCAGCTACTTCTACATGCACAGCGACCAATGGCGCTACGAGAAGGTGAAAGTGGATTCGCTGATCTCGCCGCTTTGTCCGAAAGACAAATGGAAAGACCTGACGCTATTGGATTGCAACATCAAGTCCCAGCGCATGGGCTGGTTGCCGACCTCTCCGGAGTTCGACCGCAATCCGCTTGAGATATGCAAAGAGGCAAAAGCGGCTCAGAAGACAATCCCGGAATACATCACGAGTCAGCTGCATGAAGGTACGTTGTCCTTAGCTTCAGAGAATCTGGATGGCGAAAGCAACTCGCCCAAGAACCTGTTCATCTGGAGAGCCAACCTCATCGGATGTAGTGCCAAGGGAATGGAATATTTCATGAAACATCTGCTGGGCGCACAAAACAGTGTGCTGGGAAAGAATCTGGAAGAGGCTGGACTTCCTCTTCCCAAATATGAGAAATGGATTTCGAACGAGACGACTGGCAAACTGGATATGGTCGTGACCATCGATTACAGAATGACAACCTCATCGCTCCATTCCGATATCGTACTGCCGGCTGCCACCTGGTATGAGAAAAGCGATATCAGCAGCACGGATATGCATCCTTTCCTGCATCCGTTTTCTAAAGCGGTCGATCCTGTTTGGGAATCACGGACGGATTGGGATATATTCCAATCGCTGGCAGAGAAGTTCTCCGAACTCTGTAAAGGCCATTTGGGAACAGAGACCGATGTCGTGATGCAACCTCTGATGCACGATTCTCCCGGTGAAATTGCCTCTCCGTTGATAGCAGAAGACTGGAAGGAGAACGGCTCCGTTCCACAGCCGGGCGTCACCATGGGCGGATTGGTTACCGTGCAACGGGATTATCCCGCCACCTACCAGCGATTCACATCGCTCGGTCCGCTTACCTACGAGAAAGGCATCACGCAGAAAGGCATTACATGGTCATCCAAAGAAGACTATGAATTTCTGAAACGACTGAACGGCATCACCAAAGAGGATGGTCCTTCGAAGGGAATGCCCGTTATCCAAACAGATATCCAAGCCATCGAAACCATCCTCACGCTCGATCCTGCCAGCCACGGCTCAACGGGAAAACGGGCCTGGAAGTCTTTGGAAAAGCCCACGGGAATGCCGTTGGCTGATAAGCTCACGGAAGAGGGCGGCGACACCAGCATCCGTTATAAGGACCTTGTCCAGCAACCCCGCAGAGTATTGAACTCTCCCGTTTGGAGCGGCATAGAGTCTCACGATGTCAACTACACGGCGAACTACACCAACGTCAACAATCTGATCCCTTGGCGGACTGTCACGGGAAGACAATCGTTCTATCAGGATCATCCCTGGATGCTCGCTTTCGGGGAAGGCTTGGTTACCTACAAACCCCCGTTGGCCAAGCAGGAGATCAACGATCTGAAGGAACGCCTCGGCATCCAGGACAAGACGCTTACGCTGAATCTGATGACGCCTCACAACAAATGGAGCATCCATTCATCGTGGTGCGACAATCTGCTGATGCTGACCTTGGGAAGAGGCGGTCCCGTAATCTGGATGAGCGAGAAAGATGCTCAAAAGCTAGAGATCAAAGACAACGACTGGGTGGAAGTGATCAACGACAACGGCACGGCTGTCTGTCGCGCCATCCTTTCACAACGCATTCCCGAAGGAGCTCTTTTCATGTACCACAATCAGGGACGCACTGTCAATGTGCCCTTGAGTCCTTTGACCGGGAACCGCGGCGGCATCCACAACTCCATCTCGAGAATCTGCCCCAAGCCGACGCACATGATTGGTGGATACGCTCAGATATCTTTCGGACTCAACTATTACGGCACCATCGGAGCCAACCGCGACGAATTCGTCATGCTTCGCCGTTGTGACCATGTGGAATGGGAGAAAGACGACAAAGACAGTATTAACTAAAAGAAAGAAATGCAATGAAGATACGTAGTCAGATAACCATGGTACTGAGTCTGGACAAATGCATTGGCTGTCACACCTGCTCTGTTACCTGCAAGAATGTTTGGACCAGTCGGAAAGGCATGGAATATGTTTGGTTCAATAATGTAGAGACAAAGCCCGGTCCCGGTTATCCTGTGAAATGGGAAGACCAGGAGAAATACAAAGGCGGATGGATAAAGAAAGGGAATGACTCCGAACTGAAGATGGGCAATCGGCTTAAGATCATGTCGTCAATCTTCTCCAATCCCTATCTGCCCCAAATGGACGACTACTACGAACCCTTCTCCTTCGACTTTTCCCGGCTGAGAGACGGCAAGCGGCTGAAGACGCCCCCATCGGCACGCCCCTATTCATTGATTACGGGTGAAAAGATGGAGAAGATTCCTTACGGTCCGAACTGGGAAGATGACCTGGCAGGGCCATTCGAACAGCGCAAGAAAGATCCGAACCTGAAGGAGATGGACACCAAGGGCTTTGAAGAATTCGAGAAGTCGTTCATGTACTATCTGCCTCGTTTGTGTGAGCATTGTCTGCATCCGGCCTGCGTTGCCTCCTGTCCTTCCGGCGCCATCTATAAACGTGAGAAGGATGGCATCGTACTCATCAATCAGGATAAGTGCAGAGGATGGCGCGAGTGTATCAGTGCCTGTCCATATAAGAAGATCTATTTTAATACAGAACGGATGAAGTCTGAGAAGTGCATCTTCTGCTATCCGCTGATCGAGAATGGAAAGGCTACGGTCTGTGGCGAATCCTGTGTGGGACGCCTTCGTTACATCGGTGCCCTTTTATACGATGCCGAACACATCGATGAATATGCGGCAGCAGACGAGAAGGAACTTTATGAGAAACAGCTCAGCATGATTCTGGATCCACACGATCCCGAAGTCATCAAGCAAGCAACGGCTCAAGGAGTTTCCTACAACTTCATCAAGGCAGCTCAGTCGTCACCCGTATATAAGATGATGAAGGAATGGAAAATTGCCTTCCCTCTGCATCCCGAGTATCGCACGTTGCCAATGGTCTGGTACATTCCGCCTATGTCGCCCATAGGAAATGCCATGGACATCAACGAAGACTTCTTCGCCAAGGTGGACGAGATGCGCATTCCACTGCAATATATGGCACGTATGTTCACGAATGGCGAAGAGGCTCCGGTTCGTACGGCCCTGGCACGTATGTTGGCCCTCCGCAGTTATATGCGCAAAAAGACTGTCGAGAAAATTGCTACGCCTAAGGTTCCTGAGGAACTGGGACTCAGTGCCGATCAGTTTGAGGAGATGTACAAATACCTGGCCATCGCCAATTATGAAGACCGCTTCGTGATTCCATCGGTTGCCACGCAAGAGGATTCCAGCATGGATCTGTTCAAACTTCGCGCTGGTCTGGGATTTGAGCACAACGAAGAGAAACCGAATCTGTTCGGAGGTAAATAATACGATTTGAATCATGATCAAGACATTCAAAATACTCTCACTGCTTCTGGACTATCCCACAAATGAGCTTCGGGATAATCTGAACGAGATCCCCGAAGCGATCGAAGCGGAGAAGCTGCTGACCGACCTTCTTTATGAAAAGCTGCAGAACTTCCTGAAGTATGCGTCTGCATTCACCACACTTCGTGAATGGCAGCAGGATTATGTGCAGTTGTTCGATACCTCCACCCAAACCAATCTCTATCTCTTCGACTTCGTCTATGGAAGCTCGAAGGAGCGCGGCCAAGCTATGGTGGATCTGAAGGAGTCCTATCTTCAGGCAGGCATGACACCTTCCGACAAGGAACTTCCCGACTATCTTCCCATGTTCCTCGAGTTTGTAGCTTCGCAGCCCTCCTTTGCAGAAGCATCGAAAGTCCTCGGTGAGATTCATCCCGTGTTGCAACAGATGGAGAAACGTTTTGGGGAAGCAACGCATCCCTACGCTCCGTTAATCCGTATTTTAGTTAGTCTATCCTCTAATCCATAATAATCATGGGAACTACATTAACAGCTTATCTGGATAGTTTTCTATTCGTCTATTTTCCCTACATTGCTGCAGGCGTATTTCTGGCAGGCCTCTGCTACCGCGTATCCCGCAACAACTCGTCCGTTCAGGCTCTGTCGTCCCAGTTTTTGAGTAACGACAAGAGCATCAAATGGGGAAGCAACCTCTTTCACTACGCCATCATCATGGTCTTCGTGGGCCACATATTCGGACTGCTGGCACCAGAGGCACTCTATTCCTGGCTGATGACCAACGAAACAAAACGCATTCTGGCTATCATCATGGGCGGGCTGTTCGGAAGCATCGCTCTGCTGGGCATCATTCTCCTGATGCTGCGCAGATTCACCAATATCCGCGTAAGAGCTAAGAGTTCCTTTGCCGACTACTTCATCGTGATACTGATTTTCTTTCAAGTTGTGACCGGTCTGTTGGGTACGACGGTGACGATCCAGTCGCCATTGGAGAGCTACATGAATATAGACCACTGGGCACAATCCCTCTTCATCTTCCTGCCCAACTCGTCCGATTATCTGATTGACACCAACATAATCCACAAGATTCACATCGTGAGCGGATTCATTATCCTGATCATCTTCCCCTTCACGAAGCTGATGCACATGGTGGCTGTGCCGATCAAGAACATCTTGAAAAGCTTCGTCGTAAAATAAATCCATGAAGGTCACCCTTATCACCGGAGAAAGAAATTCCGGAAAGTCTGAAAGGTTTCTCGAAGCATACAGGAAGGTTAGCACAGGCATTGCTATCTGTTCAGAAAAGATGTATGACGAAGACCAAGTCACCGGTTATCGGATGAGACTTCTTCCCGATGGCATCTCCTGCCCTTTCATCGAATCAGAAGAAGAAATGAAAGACTTTGATCGTTACGAATATCAAGGGCACTTCCGTTTCCGGAAAGAGGCTTTCGATAGGGCCATTCAGTTTGTGATGGATCATAAGGAGGCAGACACCGTCTGGATTGACGAGGTGGGCAAACTGGAGCTTTCAGGCAAAGGCTTCGCTCCGCTTATACGTTTATTGGTGAAACAGCACAGAGACATGGTGTTGGTTGTCCGAACGCCATATGTCAAAGCATTCTGTAACCTATTCCTGCCTGACGACTGCCTAATATCTATAAAAGAAAAAGCCGCTCCAACTTCTTGAGGCGGCTTTCTTTATCGGTGCACGGACTTATTTCTTCGTGGCCTTCAGATATTCTTCGTCATTGACGGGATCCAGCCAGGTGTTCTTGTTGCTGCCGCTGTTGCATTCCACAGCCAGATGCGAGAACCAGCTGTCGGGAGCGGCGCCATGCCAATGGATCACATCGGGAGCGATTTCCACTACATCACCCGGATTCAGCTCGCGGGCCGGTTTGCCCTTTTCCTGATAGAAACCTCTTCCGGCCGTGCAGATCAGAAGCTGACCGCCCGTGTGTGCATGCCAGTTGTTGCGACAACCCGGTTCGAAGGTTACGTTGAAGATATGCGTATTCAAGACGTTACTGTTGCTGACCGGAGCCAAATAGGACTGTCCAATAAAAAACTTCGCGAAGGCATCGTTCTTCATGCCCAGCGGGAAAATCTGCTTAAACTCTTTCTCTTTTGCCATATTCATATTGTGCTTTTTGCGAACGCAACGGTCCGCATTGTTCATTCCTTCTTTGCTGTAAGATTGACCTGCATATTTCCGAAAAGATAACTGGCCGTCACGCCGCCATCCTGCAGGAAATCTGCTCCTGTAATATATCCTGCCTCTTCATTGTTCATGAGGAAGGCAGCCAAAGCAGCCACTTCGTCGGGCGTACCGGCACGACCTGCCGGACTCTGCGACAGCATGGCACGATAACCGGCGCCTCGCGGACCGGTAAGTTCGTCGTGAGCCAAAGGGGTGATGACGATTCCGGGACTGATGGCATTGATACGGGCACCACGTTTGGCCCACTTGGGAGCTTCGCCGGCCACACGCAATACATTGCCACGTTTCGAAATCTGATAGGCTTTGAGCGTATCTGTCAAAACCTCCGGCTGAACCATAGGAATGGAAAGCAACTCTTCGGTCGGCAACATGGCCAACTGCTTGTCCTCTTCAGGCGTGAGTGCCGGCAGACGATGTCCACTCTGACTGCTGATGACAATGCCACTTCCACCTTCTGCCATAATCTTTCCGAATTCCTCCAATATGACGGCTGTACCATAAAGGTCGCAAGCGAGAATGGTCTTAACAGGTGCTTGCGACGGGGAAACACCGGCTGCCTGAATCAAGCCATACACATCGCCCAGCGACTGCGCTTTTTCTGCTACCTTGAGGATATCGGCACGAGACGAAATGTTACAACTAACTGTTGCCGTCTCAAACCCTGCCATTTCCAAGACGTCTGCCGCCTTCTTGGCATTCTCCTCTTTCAGATCTGCGATGAGAATGATTCTTCCGGAACTTACTCTTCGTGCAATGGCGATTCCGATGGAACCTGCGCCAAACAATACGGTAACCTTTTTCTTTGCCATGATCGTTTATTGAATTTGCTTTACTTTGATAATGCAAAAATAGACGATTTCTGAGATACTCACGTGAATCATTTAACGGTTTAAAATACCAATTTTACCACTCTTCCCTCTTGCCTTTCCAAAAACAGAAACTACAGAGCACTCTTGAAACATCCAACATCGCATGAGGATACAAATACCCTACTCGACTGCCGACTACTACTTTTCCACCCTTCTTTTGCTACACTCGGCTGCCGACTACTGCTTTCCTACCCTTGTTTAGCTACACTCGACTGCCGACTACTGCTTTTTCACCCGTCTTTAGCTACACTCGGCTGTCGACTACTGCTTTTCCACCCGTCTTTAGCTACACTCGGCTGTCGACTACTGCTTTTCCACCCGTCTTTAGCTACACTCG
>CAZIVE010000032.1:3009-6289 GCA_964542435.1 uncultured Parabacteroides sp. | reverse complement strand
TTAGCTACACTCGGCTGTCGACTACTGCTTTTCCACCCGTCTTTAGCTACACTCGACGAGAGAGTCAATGGGCAGGGAAAGAAGACAAGATCTCATCCACAGAATGGAAGACATATTTCGGCGCAAAATCATTTGGAGCCACATTGCCCCAGGCAGCTAAAGCGAAATCGACATTTGCATTACGGGAGCACTCAAAATCGTATGCCGTATCGCCGATATAGATCACCTCCTCCTTTTTCAGACCCGTCTTCTTGAGATAGGCCAGGATCGGATCGGCAAATGGCTTCGGACGGGGCGCATCCGTCACGCAAACGACCGTTTCGAAATAGTCGGTGATGCCGTAAGGTTCAAAATCGTTGTGAAATTCATCCGGATTTTTCGACGTGATAATGCCCAGTCCATATCCTCTTCTGCGCAGTTCCTCCAACAGTTCGGGAATGCCGTTGAAAAGCTGAACATCCGATTTGTACCTCAGGAAATTCCTGTTCCAGATTCGATTTGCCTCTGCCGTATCTTCAATGCCCAGTTTGCCCAGCGACACTTCTCCGGGAATTCCCAGGACGAAAGCCAGTTCGTTCTGCTCGAAATGTTTGTCAAGCAATTCATACAGCGTGTCTTGAAGGCTGTGGAGGATCGCATACTCTGTATCCAGCAGCGTCCCGTCGATGTCGAAGATGATGTTTCTGTAATTCATGTAGGCAAAGATAAAAGAAGAGGCTTGATGTGACAATGATGTAAGTCAAATTAGAGAACTTACGCTACTTGGGCAATTGGTGCATACGGAATTAATCGCTATCTTCGTCCGAACTTAACACCAAATAGAAAAACCATGAGTAGTATGAAAATTCAGACAATGAGCGCAAAAGACACCTTTGCATGTGTCTTCCGACGAGTTCCGTCTTTTCCAAAAGATGGCATACGACATTCCAAAATATTGAATTTTCCTTCAAAATTAAGACAAGAAAACAATGAGAAAACTGTTTACTCCTCTATCCATTAAAGGTGCCACATTGAAGAATCGTCTTGTGTTTGCACCCACCACGACAGGCTGCGACTCGCTGCCATTGATCGAAAAACTGATCGAAGGAAATGTAGGACTGATCATCCTGCCTGATGTTTCAGTCATCCCATCCATGTTAGGTATGCCGTCTCTCGACACGTTGAAATGGGAATCCTATTTCAAGCAGGTGCTTTCACTGGCCCACGCACACCAATGTCTGGTTTCCGTCCAACTGTTCCATCCCGAATATGACATCCGTCTTATGGCGCAACTCTACAGCCGGCGCGGGGAAGTGTCGTCAGAAGAAATCCATCGTCAGATGGGCGATAGTATGAAGGTATATGCCGATTCACTTACGACGCAGGAGATCGAAGAAATCATCGAAAAATTTGCCATTGCTGCACGCAATGCAAGTCAGATCGGATTTGACATGATACAGGTGCATGGCGATAGGTTGGCAGGAAGTTTTTCCTCCTCACTCTTCAACCATCGCACGGATGCCTTCGGCCAACGACCGAAATTCTCATGCGATATTCTTACGCGTATCAGAAAGGAGGTTCCAGAGATGATCATCGATTACAAAGCAGCTGTCCGCACAGAAAATCCACCGTTAGGAAAAGGTGGCATATTAATTGATGAACTTCCGCAATTCATTCCTCAGCTCGAAGCTGCCGGTGCAGATCTGTTCCATGTCGCCCTCGCGAACCATTCTACACTTCGAGACACGATACCGGCAGCCACACATCCCCTTCTGAAAGGAGAAGGCTGTTTCCTGCATCTGGCACGGGCCGTCAAAGCGGTAGCAACGAAGCCTGTCTGTGTGGTTGGAAAGCTGCAACATCCCGATTTCATCGAACAGGTAATGAACGAAGGTTTCGAATTAGCAGCTCTCTCCCGTCAACTCATCGCCGATCCTGCATGGGGACGCAAAGCAGAGGAAAACAAAACAGAAGAGATTCTCTATTGCACATACTGCAACGCCCGCTGCGTCTCGTCCATCATGACGGGAAAGCCCATCTCCTGCATCTTGCATGAGAAACATTGACAGATGCATCAACCTCCTAAAAGAACGTTGGCGAAATCAAACCCAAGAGTTTCATTTCGCCAACCTATAAAGTTTATATCCTTCTATTGATGTTCCGGACGGAGCAGATCGTTCACCGTCTTTACCGGATTGAAAGTCTCGATAGGAACCTCTACGAAGATCGTGTTCCATCCGCTCATCGCACCGTTCCAGAGACCCGGAAGTTCGAGAGCCTTGAGGTCGCGGCCGTCCTTGCTCTTGTGGGAGATGAAGCCCGTGTTCTTATCCACAAACTTCGGCAGATCATAGCGATTGCCCCTGTAATCTTTCGTGGCACAGACGAGATCGACCGGATTGAAATGCGTGCCGCTTTCGAACATGGACTTCTTTTCCGGATCGCTCATATCGATCTGTGAACTTTCGAGGATCTGCGGTGAAGTAGTTCCATCAGGATTGACAGCAATGAACGGTCCACCGCCCGCTTCGCCTACATTCTTGACCATACCGCAGACACGCAACGGACGGTTCAGTTTCGCTGTGATATAATTGGCGAGTTCTGTATCTTCCAGCAGCTTCGTCTTTGGATTGCGGATGCAAAGCGTGTTCTGCAGGAAATGAACCATTTCAATAATCTGATCGTGATTGTATTTTCCTGTCTCAATCTGACGGAGATACTCGAATATTTTCTTCTGAACGGAAACCAGAACACCAGCCAGCAGCTTCTTATAGATAACCGTCGCACCGCGGAAGTTATCCGGAACGACATTATCGATGTTCTTGATGAAGATGACATCCGCATCCAGATCATTGAGGTTCTGAATGAGCGCTCCGTGGCCACCCGGACGGAACAGAAGCTTGCCGTTGTCCAGACGGAACGGCTGATTGTCCATGTCAACAGCAATAGTGTCGGTGGATAGTTTCTGCGTGCTGAATGAGATGTCGTAATGCACCGAGAACTTCTCCTCATAGATGGGGACTTTCTCTTCAACCAGTCTGCGGAAGAAATCCAGATGCTCCGGAGAGACCGTAAAATGGAGATTCACCTCACCCAGATTGTTCTTGGCATACATGGCGCCTTCGGCAAGATGTTCCTCGACAGCGGTACGTGCACCTTCTTCATATTTATGGAACAGAAGGAGTCCTTTAGGCAGTCCGCCGTAGTTCAATCCTTCCGGCATCAGAAGGTTCTTTACTACCTCCTTATATTTTTTGTCTGTAATAAGCGAATAGACGCTGCTACCTTCGCGGGCAACACA
>CAZIVE010000032.1:0-2909 GCA_964542435.1 uncultured Parabacteroides sp. | reverse complement strand
ACTGATGCCCTTGGCGGTCAATTGATTTAAATCGGATTCTTGAATCATGATACGAATGGTTTTTGTCATTAACTTAGAAATCGACTCTATCGTTGTTAACACAGTCGTATCGCAAATGTATAAAAAACTTGATAATGGTTATGAAAATAGGATGAAAAATCCTACTTTTACCGTTGTATTAACGGATTGATGACGAATTCGTAACAAAAAACGAGTAACGATAATGGCAATTGAACCCTTCTTTACACCCGAAGAGAAACTTGAGTTCTTCTCCAAGTACAGATTGTTGCTGCGCGCCCTTCACTCATTCCTAGAGAAAGAGGACATCGGGAAAATGAAGGCATTGATGAAGAAAGTAGTGGCCCTCAACTGCTACGGGAGAGATAAAAACGGCATCAACGGCTTACTTCGAAATATCGACACGGCACTGATCGCTACAATGGAGATCGGATTGCGACGGACATCCGTCATCGCTCTGCTGATGTATCGGCCGGTATTCAAGAAGGTCATCACATTGGAAGAGGTCGAAGAGAATTTCGGAGGCGATGTCCGGCTAATGATCGAACGGCTCCTGAAGACCTCCGATATCTATACGAAGAACACAGCCGTCAGTTCGGAGAATTTCCATCGGCTGCTCTTCTCCTTTGCCGAAGATGTACGCGTCATCCTGCTGATGATTGCCGACCGTCTCTGCATGATGCGTCTCGGGAAACAGCTCAAGAGTGATGACGACCGCATCCGACTGGCCAATGAAGCAGCCTATCTCTATGCGCCGCTGGCTCACCGCCTCGGACTTTACACCATTAAGAGCGAACTGGAAGATCTCTCACTGAAATACACCGACAGCAAACAGTACTATTTCATCAAGGAGAAGCTCAACCAGACGAAACGTTCCCGCGATGCCTACATTGAACAGTTCATCGCGCCGGTCAGGGATAAACTGACGCAGGCCGGCTTCAAGTTCGAGATCAAAGGACGTACCAAAAGCATTCATTCCATCAATCATAAGCTGCGCGCACAGAATGTGGAGTTTGAAGGGATCTACGACCTCTTCGCCATCCGCGTCGTGCTCGACTCTGCTCCTGACAAGGAACGTTCCGACTGCTGGCAGGTCTATTCCATCATCACCGATATGTATCAGCCCAATCCGAAACGTCTGAAGGACTGGATCTCCATTCCTAAGAGCAATGGATACGAGAGCTTGCATATTACGGTGATGGGTCCGCAGAGCCGCTGGGTGGAAGTACAGATCCGTACCAAGCGTATGGACGAAATTGCAGAACGTGGCGTGGCGGCTCATTGGAAATACAAGGGAGGAAAGGCAGAGAACGGACTCGACGAGTTCCTTGCCACCGTCCGTGCCGCCCTTGAAACCAAAGAGGATTCACCTCTCGACTTGATGAAGGATATCAAGATGGACCTCTATAAAGATGAGATCTACGTCTTCACACCTTCCGGCGAACTGATCAAACTCCCGAAAGGAGCCACCGTACTCGACTTTGCCTTCGCCATCCACACGAAAGTGGGCTGTTCCTGCATGTCGGCAAAGGTCAACGACAAGAATGTCCCCATCAAATACGAACTGAACAGCGGAGACACCGTCTCCGTCATCACCTCTCCTACGCAATCACCGCGCAGCGACTGGTTGAATTTCGTCGTCACCTCAAAGGCGCGTGTCCGCATCAAACAGGCATTGCGTGAAGAAGCTGCCAAGACTGCGGAATTTGCCAAGGAGCTACTGCAACGCCGCTTCAAGAACAAGAAGATCGATGTGGACGAAGCCATGCTGATGCGCTTCATCAAGAAGAGCGGATATAAGACTGTAACGGACTTCTACATTGATATCGCCGAAGAGAAACTGGATCCAAACACGGTCATCGAGGATTATCTCGATATGGTACGCAAGGAGACGGAAGGAACCGAACGCACCACAGTGCAGAGCGCCGGTGAATTCCAGAAGACGACCGAAGTGGAAGAGCTTTCCACGAACAAGGATGTGCTCATCATCGACAAGAACCTTACGGGCGTAGAATACAAGCTGGCTAAGTGCTGCAATCCGATCTACGGTGACGAAGTGTTCGGATTCGTCTCGACACAGGGTATCAAGATCCATCGCATGGACTGCCCGAATGCGCAGATGATGTTCAGTCGTTTCGGATATCGCGTGCTGCGTGCCCGCTGGAGTGGAAAGGGCGAGACAGGTTACGTCGTCACGCTGCGTGTGATTGGTCGTGACGATATCTCCATTGTCAGCAACATCACCTCCGTGATTGGAAAGGAACCGGGCGTCACGCTGCGATCCGTCAACATCGATTCGGTGGACGGACTGTTCCAAGGCAACTTCACCGTATTGCTGAGCGATACGAATGTTTTGAAATCGTTGGCGAAGACCATCAAGACGGTGAAAGGCGTCAAGACTGTTGAAAGATTGAATACAAAATAAACCCCATACAATTATGTACACAAAAGACGAAAAGCTCTATGTAGCTCATTCAGACAAACCGATCTACATGACCGGGAAGATGGCGAACCGTCATGGACTCATTGCAGGTGCCACAGGAACAGGAAAGACCGTGTCATTGCAAGTGCTTGCCGAATCCTTCAGCCAAGCAGGTGTTCCCTGCTTCATGGCAGATATGAAAGGCGACCTCTCCGGCATCAGCCAGGCAGGTAGCATGAACAAATTCATTGAGAAGCGATGCGCTGAATTCGGCTTGGAAGCTCCAGCGTTCGCAGGTTGTCCGACACGTTTCTTCGATGTCTTCGGAGAGAAAGGTCATCCAATGCGCACCACCATTTCGGAAATGGGTCCTCAGCTCCTCGCACGTCTGATGGACCTGAATGATACGCAGAGCGGCATCCTCAATATCGTCTTCAAGATTGCTGACGACAAGGGACTGCTTCTTATT